>DASVNY010000390.1:0-10610 GCA_036383615.1 Chitinophagaceae bacterium | reverse complement strand
ATTCCCCCCTACTAATAAAACAGTTACATCCAACCCGGCAAGGGTTCGATTTTTCCTTAAATATTTCTTGTACCGTTTTGAGATTTGATCTAAAAGAAAATTCATGATATCTCCTTGGCTGTTTTCTGCCGGCTCGGTATCCACTTGGGGATATCGTTATTTTTTACATTAGTGAAATTGTAGGTTTTGCCATGTGATGTCTCCATCTTCATACAGGCGCTTTAACATCGAAAGTGCCTTTACAGCAGAGGAGATTTCGACCATAATACATTCTATTTACTATTTATTTACAAAGTTTACATTTTAATTTACAATCCTGATTACTTAAGCCGAAAAACATCAAAGTAGATTTGCTGCATCAAATTTATAGGATATGAAAAATAAAAAAATGACAAGATTGTTTGTATTTGTTCCCGCTATCCTCCTGGTATTATTTCTACTAAATTCTTTTGTGTTAAAAGAAAAGGAAGCGGGCGGAAAAACAACAGAAGGGACTAAATCAGGGCTTGTAAACATCGTTTTCAGATCAACTGATGGCGGACAAACATGGCAGAACATTAGCAAAGGGCTGCCTGAAAAATTGCAGAAAGAAGGTGTGTGGAGCCATGGTTTATTTGCAAATGACCGTGGGCTCTATTTACGTGCCGAAAATGGTGTTTATCACAGTGAACCAAATTCCACAACTACTTTTTGGACAAAAGAGATTTTCCCTGGTGAACAGCGCGAGATCGCCCCTGGCAAGAATGGGATATTGGCATATGATTTCAGAGGACAGTTTTTACAAAAAATAAACGGAACAAGTGATTGGTCGCCCCTGTACACGAATTTTCAAGAGCAAGCCGTGCGCATAGACAAAACGATAGATTGGATGTACAAGAATTATAAAGAGAGGGAAGTACGCAGCGTTTTTGAAACTACCGGAGGCACAGTTTTCATTGGCTCCAACAACATGCTTTTTAGATCCACCAACAGTGGAGAAACCTGGGAACAAGTGCACATTGGAGACGGTAGAATGAGATTGGCAGAGTCAAACGGTGTACTTCTGTCTACCAGCTATGAGGGAATATTAAGATCGACCGATAATGGTCAAAACTGGGACCGTGTGCTTAATGAAGGAGGTGCTGGCGTCGCTGTGGAACGTATTGAGGGAGGATTTGCGGCTATAGTAAACAACACAATAACCCAAACAAACAGCATACACATTTCGCTGGATAATGGGAAAACCTGGAATGCTATAGGCGAAGAACTTCAGCCTTCCTGGAATAGTTTATTAATGAAAAAAATAGGCCTGCTTCAATCTTCGTCGGATATTTTATCTATCAAACAAGCGGGCAAATATTTAATATGTGGCCGCTCAGATGGTGCATTCCGATCATCTGACATGGGCAAAACATGGGAAAAACTGTCACTTCCTTCTGTAGAAAATAAGGGATTCAGCTTATCTGTTTCAGGCAACGTGATTTATGCCATACCAAATAAAGGATGTTAAAAAATCCCAACCACAATAATAACATTCTTGCTCCCACCAAACATAACCGAGAAAATAGTTAAAATTAGTACGCAGAACACCCTGCCCTTTACATTTCTTCAAACCGTATATAAAAAAATCAAAAATCGAGGATACAACGTGAGGATAATTGTATCATCCCCTATCTGATTTCATGCAACTAAACGCACCAAAAGATGAATACCCTTAAAAAGATGATTGAATAGTTGTATTGTTAAGTATACTTGAAAAATGAAGCGATTAGGTAAAAAACACTAATCGCTTTTTTATTTTCAGAACAACATTTTTAACGATCAGTTTGAAAAGTTGAGGGCTGAAAACTCTGCGCATAGATCTTACCAAGCCTGAAAAGGAAGGATGATAAGATCTTAGCTTTATACTTAAAATGGATGAGGGAAATACTTATTGTCCACTTCCCCATTGTCAAACAAATCCACTATGGCATATCCGGGCGGCGTTTCCCTGTAATAATATTTACCAGCCGATTGTTTATCCCCGTCTTCCCACCAAAATCCGCTGAGCGCACCATTGCAGAAATAATAAACACCATCGTATTCAGCAGTATCCCGCAGGTGAATATGGCCACTCAGGCAGGTGATCTTTTTATCTTTATGCTTATAAAACAAATCGGTTATATACCTGGAATCAGTATGGTTACCACCTTCCATGATAGTACTCACACCTAAAATAGGGTAATGGCTCAAACATAATACAGGTGTTTGACGGCGCAAGGCTGCTAAATCATCCTCAAGCCATTTTCTTTGTTCGGGGTCGAGGGAACCGGCATTGTCATTGTTACTGTCAAGTACCACAAAATGCCAGCCTTTTTTGTCAAAGCTGTAAAACCTGTTCGGAATTTCCAATTGCTTTATCACATATGGTTTACCATACATCGGGTCCTGTTTATTTGGTGCAGCCCACCACATATCATGATTACCCAGGCAACTAAACAGTTCATACCTTTTAAGTTCTGCCCTTAATTGCTTCCAAATATTCCATTGCTCGCTAACCCGGTCACGGGTAATATTTGCATAATCTGCGGCGTAGATAGTATCGCCTCCATTCAGGAAAAAATCCACATTGTGCTTTTTGATTTCCGCCATGCATTGACGGAAACGGTCGGGCGCGTTATATTCCGGGCGAATATGAATATCAGTAATGTGAGCTATTCGCAAAACTCTTTTACGAGCGTCCTTTTTTTCGTTGGCAGAAACAATTGAAGTTGTTCCGGCAAATGCCGCAGTACTAACGGTCAATCCTATATTTTTTAACAGATCTCTTCTTTTCATAAATTTTTTATTTTTTTCAATTCGTTATAGTTAACTTATTTCGCTGAAATAGTTCCATCCGCATTAATCAGCAAACGGCAACTCTGCCCCGATTTAATAGCAAATTTTGGCCATCGTACAAAAGCAGTATAACCCAGCGGCTTTTGCGCCTGTATGGCTTTTTCTGCAAACACTGCAACATTCGCGTCAAACGATGTAGGGTTCTTTACTTCGATCAAAATTTGCCTTCCCTTTTGGCTGATCATCTTAGCTTCAACATGATCAAAAACAGTTACTTTCTTCTTGTCGGTTTGTACATAAATTCCAGGAAGCTCTAATGCCATCAACATGCCATCGGTCTCGGTCCATGAGTTGCGGGTATTAATAAAATTACCTATACTGCCTTTTCCCTCTGCATCGCTTGGCTGGATCCGCTCCATGCACGAACCAACCAAATTGTTTGTGGTAATATGCCCTGGCGGAATATTTACCGTTTCAGCATGGGCATGCTGTATATCACGTATAAGGTCGGCATATTTCACATCACTGGTTGCTCGAAACAATTTAAACAGATAGTCACCTGATGCACAACATATTCCCGGCGCTGCATGCTTGTTTTGTATACTTGCCCACACCGCACCAGCCATATGGCATTGCAGTTTACCTATCTGGCTTGCCGATGGAAACACGGGGTCATAAGAAAGTGTCCAGGTTGAGCATAGCGCAGCCTGAACCTTTGCTTTTTCCAACCAACTTTTATCTCCGGTAAAATTGTATAATGCCATTAATGATTCCATGAAACCAAAAGCCGATTCGGAATTGGCGTCCATGGAAATATCGCCACAGTCTCCCCCTGTAAGTCCTTGTTTCACAACATCGCGGGTATAATAAAACTCAGCCGACTCCTTAGCGACCTGCAACCATTCGGCTTGTTTAAAATAGTCGGATGCAATGGCCAATCCGGCTGGCACTATAGCGCCGGCTGTGGAATTGTATACAGCGATCTCGCCTGTTTCAGGCGCTATGTACTGCCCAAATTCTCCGTGTGCTTTCCAGGTATTGGCGAAAGCTGCAGCCTGTCGTTTTGCCGCGGTTTCCCATTCCGGTTTTATCATGTTTCCATAA
Source organism: Chitinophagaceae bacterium (assembly GCA_036383615.1). Lineage (GTDB taxonomy): Bacteria > Bacteroidota > Bacteroidia > Chitinophagales > Chitinophagaceae > CADEDV01. The sequence goes on along the minus strand of DASVNY010000390.1, from coordinate 6,710 downwards.
CCCTGGGCTTTAAAAAGCAGCAAATGTTTCATCAGCCACAAGAGGGCATCGGCATTTTTGCGAACCATTGCCTGCGGCTCAGGGAAATCAGGGCTCATTTTATCCAACCGCAATTTTCCATCGGCAGTTATCCCTCCATAAAAATAACCGCTTTTGCCTTGAAGCTTGTTCACAACAAAATCAAGCTCTGCGGCAACCCGCTGCCGTTCTTTTTCATTGTTAAGGGTAAGCATCGGGTAACTGTTCATCATTCCGCTTACCCAGCCTAATTGAAAATCCTTACTATTTTCTGGCAGATAATAATTACCTGCAGGTACACTGACAAAATTATTGCTGCAGATGTTGGTACCAAGTTCCAAAAACTTACTCATCGGAAGTTGATTACGTGGATGATTCGGGCCTGTAAAATCTTTCCTCACCTGCATAAACTTAGAAAGCAAATCGGGGATGCTATTCGCAGCAAAAACGTAGACCCTGAGTTTCAAAGTCAATTGATCCCCTTGCTTCCAATTGGGTGCATGATCTCCGCTTTCGTGAAAATCACCAAAGCCGGGAGCTCGTTGCCGAACTGCAGGAGCCGAGATAGCAAATGTACAGCTGTCTTGCGCGCTGTTCTCTGAAATGGTCATTCCATGGTTGCCAAATTTTGATTGCTGGTCAGTCAGAATTATAAACCCTCTTTTTTTAGAAGGAGAAAAAAAACACATTGCCGGGGAAGCCGCATTACCCGTTTGTAATTCAATCACAGAGGCTTTTCCTTTTTCTATCGACAACCTTGGGTTATTGGAAATTGTAAGCGGTACATCAGGATTGTAATACATATCCTTTGTATACTCCGGACTGTAAGCATTTCCAATACTTGCGTACCGGTTACCGTTATATACACTGGCCGGGACCATTACATAGTTATCACGGCTCCAATTGCCAAAATCAAAAGAAACCCCAATTGCAGTAGAGCTGGCTTCGCCCTGAACCAGAACAATATTAGCGGTGATATCCCTCGCCTCGGGATGGTTCATTACAGGCTTATCTTGCAGTTGTAACTGCCAGGTATTAGTTCCGGCTTGCATTTTGCCTTTCTCAAATTGTTGCTTTGCGATTAAACTAATGCCATCAAATTGACTGATGCTGAAATGCATATTACCATTTAGCTGTTTCAGTATGTTTTTTGTTAAATTGGTTTGTGCCTGAGCCATTGCGCATGCGGGCGTCAGAGCGGATACCATTAACATAAATACGTATTTCTTGAAGTTTACGATCATTTTCTGATTGCCTATCGTTTAATAATAATTGTCTTTATTGAGCATCCCGGGGCATTATATTTTCTGCCCCTCCCCCTTCGTAGATACCACAAGTTCAAATTTGATATGATCAGCAATATTGGGCAGCGCTTCAATCTGAATTTGCGATTTCCCTTTCGGTAATTCCTCGCCGGCATTTAGGATGATCTCTTCTATTTTCTTCCGGTTTCTGTCAGCAGTATAGCAGGTCCCGTTTTTAAAGATGATGAACTGGCCGTCGGCAAGCTTTTTGCCAACTGTGAATGCCTTGCCACCCGGTAAAGTGATCTTTAACCCTTCGGCTTCTACATTTTTGGGGGTATGGATCTGTAAGGAAAACTCCAGTGCCTGCGGTTCAAATTCGTTGACAAGCGGGTAAACATGCCCGTCCGAATTGAAAGATTGTTCAACGAACCGGTTCTCTTTTATCGGGAATAACAGATAAGATCCTTCACCCAACTTTTCCAGGTGGAATTTATAATCAAGATCCTTTAACTTATCTTTAACAGCCTTAGTAAAAACACCGGCTGCCCGGGCATCTTCCCATACCCGGTAAGCTTTAAAAATAGCGTCTTTATCTGTGCAATTTTCTACAGACCTTTGGCTTAAGCCCAGCATATAATTTGCATCCCAACCTATTGATTTTGCCTGCAAATTTTCGGCATCAGCCACCGTCCAATCGCTGCTAAGGTTAATAATGCCAAAGGTTGCAGGTAAATAGCTGCTTTGAAAAACGTACCGCATATCCTTTCCTTCTATCCCCCATTTATTTCGTACCGGATTAAACATATTATCCCCGCCCCCAACATTACAAACACTCATATAATGCCAGCTTCCTTCATTAACGGCGCTGCCCATAACACGCAAATATTTACCGCCGTGCTGCTTATAACTTTCAAACAGTTTACCAAAAAAACGTTTAAACGAGTATTGGCCATGCCCCTGATATATGCAGCTTTCTAAACCATCAAAATCAATGTAATCCATATGGCCTTCTGTTAACCATTTTCCATAATAATCTGCATATTTTTCCTGCAAATTCATATCCGGAGCAAAACCACGATAACAGTTTGGCTGTAGTTTTACTATAGTTGTTCCTTTCTTATACGTCCCTCTTTTGGTTCCGTACAGTTCTCTTTTAACGTGCAAAAATGTGTAGGGCCTGGTTTGAGTGATCCCATTGTATTCAATTAGTTCCTTGCCGATTTTCAAAACATTGGTATGGTTTCCTTCCCAGCCACCGTACTCATTAAAATAAGCCTTGTCTGCTACGGTAATAACGGTATCCCGTTCAGACAGATCTTTTGAAATTATAGTGCGCTGCATAATAGCCAAGCTATCGCTCGGAACAGGGGTAACGTCACTATTACTTCCAGGCTGCAGAAATTCGCAAAGTGTATGCAAACCGTACCTGATACCATTTTTTTGCATTAGTGCGCCATATTGAGCAATACTCATTTCGGGAGCATTGTTAAAGCTCACCGTTTTTCCTGCCCAGCGGTTGGCCGGGTTCGGATAATATTCGCCCATCCCCTCGTCCTGTACAGCATGAAGCCCAAGTTGCTTTGTATAGGTCATTAAACTATCATGCGCACCGCTCCAGGCAATATCAGGCCGATAGGCTTTAGGATCTTTGACCCATTTGCCGTCAATCTCGGGATGCGGTAAACCTTCATTCAGCACAATCTTTTCAATAGTGTGCAAACCCAATGAATCCGGGCAGGCATAAAGCGCTATCGACGACCCGATAAACCCCGCATTTGTAGGTAAAACAAGCTGATAACGGGGGGCGTTCACTTTAGGATCAAGACCAGGGGGCAATACCGGAAAACGGATCATTTGCTCTTTCCTGCGATCCCTGGAATGCATACAGATACTTGAACCAAATGCAGGCTCGAGTTTGGCGGCATCGCCGTATTTCATCCTGAAATACTCTTCCGGATGCGAATAAAAAGCAACGTCATTCACTCCATCTCCACCAATGGTAAAGACCTGACCTTCTTTAAGATCTGGAGGTAGAGGATATTTTGCCGGATCAGGAGAGTGGATAAAATAAGACATGAATGACATATCGCCGCCAGAGGGCGGTCCATCCGTGGTATTGTCATTCAAGCCAAGCATCCCGATTGCAAAATCATCACTTCTTACTACGCCTATAATGTCTCCAATTGTTTTTGAAATATTGGTTTTATAAGGCCCCCAAACAATGTTATCTACGTCACCTGCCTTTGTGAGTGATAACAGTTTGAAACGCAGATATTGTTGCTTTTGATCGGTTTTTATTTTAGCTTCCGAACCATTTGAAAAGGTTAAGATGAGCTCATCCTTACTTTTATTATAAGTCGCTTTCCGCGATAATATATATTGCCCGTTATGGTACAATGACATTAACGCAGATGACAATCCTTTTGGGCAATATTCCCTTTTTGTATTACGGTCTGCTATGGATGTAATAAATCCTTTACCGTTTATTACTATTCTGGCATATTGGGTTTGTAAATTGATATTTTGTGCATGAAGTACACCAACGTATGAAAGCGCAAGCACTGCACATATCATAACGCGAATAAATTTGAAATAATTCATATTGGGAGTGCGATTAACAAGTTGAATAAAACTGCGGCTACCTTTGTTCGGCAACCGCGTTGTTCAAGCATTTCGATTTTCTAATAATTGATCTGTTAAAAATGGAGTCAAATTATAACGATATCACTTTTGCCTGTTTGCTTTTGCAAGGAGAGGGCGCTCTATGCCTTGCAATGCATTAAGCTCTTACCGGAATAACGCAACAGTTTCTTGTGATTAATATGGATGATTTAAATTTGAATATGGTGCAACATTATTAACCTGCGCATACAAAGCCGATCTTATTAAAAAGAAAAATGTGATGTATACGATTATTTTCTTCATTGACATCATTCAATTCTATTACCAGGCCCATTTTACTCAATGGTAAACCACGTATAACTTTCAGGAGCAATGGTGAAGGTTAGCGCTATCTCATATTTCCTGTCTATTGGATATTTTTTTGCTTTTCCTTCCTTCTCACTAACCAATGCTGAATTTGTTAGGCCTGTGTAATACAGGGGGACTTTAATAGTTCTTGTGATACTAACTTTAAGTGGATTGTAAAGCATGAGCATTCCTTTTGTACCCAATTTAGGGTTAACATGCAGCAAACCATCCCAGTCTCTGCCGTCTGCCCGGCGAAGATGTATGATCTCCGAATTAAGGATACTACGATATTTTTTGTACCAATTGATGACACTTACTACCGTCTTCCGGGTAGCTTCAGTATCATACAATCTCGGCCCGCGGTAACAAGCCTGAACTCCGGCCCCATAGTATTGCATCATCAGTTGTTCATAATCTTTCAAATGATCGGAGAGCGGTTCCAGCACAGCCTCAGGGCCACCACCCTGATACCGGGTAAGTGGTACAAATCCCCAACCCATGGCAGGGGTCTTTTCCCACGTACCGTCAAAAATATTCTGACGGTTCAATATCATTTGTTGATCGCGCGGCAAAGAGAAATTAACTTCCCTGTAGCCTAATGCAATTTTATTGGTACCATCAAGAAAATACCAGTCAGGTGCATTCACATAAACGCCATGCTCGTTACACCAATGATATAATCCTTTTTGCAATTCCATTTGCCGCCATTGGCTATCATCCAGGTTTTTATGACCGGGGTGGGTAGTTGACGCACAAACATCGCCCGGATAAGGACCGTCGTTCTCAAAAATGTCGAACCCTGTTTTGCTGATAAAGTATTTTAATTTATCCAGATAAGCCAAACCCCATTTACTACCCAAACAAGGGGCATTGCCAAAGAAAGCGGCGGCATCAGGCTTTTTTGTTACCGGATCGATCACGTCGTCTTCATCACTGATCCGCCTTGAACTGAATAAGGAGTAGCCTCCTATCATGATGTGTTTACTGTGCGCATAATCAGATAATGCTTTCCACCGCCGGATACTGGTGGCCGAACTATCTTCCATATTACAATGGCTTCCAAAACTGAGAATTAAGGCTTCATATCCAGTTGCCGCACATTGGTCTACAGCACTCTTTACATCCTCATCATTACGACTTACCAGGTGCATAAAAATGGGATTTTCAGTTGTCCACGGAGCTATGGTGTTATACATTTTCCTGATGGCCAATCCTCGTCTTTCGCGGTCATAGCTGTCCATGAGCAGTTCATAAGTGCGCACGGAGTTGAAAATTTGTCCCTTCCCTAATTCTATGCCTTTGGCTTTTTCAGGATATACTTCCAACAAGCATGGCGTTTGATAATTATAATTTACCTGCGATGTATAATTGCTATCCGCTTTCCAATGGGTGGTTTGATCACTGATATCATATCGCATAGAATTGTTAAACGCATAGTTGGTCTCCAGATAAAGGCCATGCTGTTTTTCCATTTGAGCAGGTGAGCCAACTACCGCACTCTCCTCTTCAACCGTTGCCAGTATCTCATTTACCACCCTGTTCAACTTTATGATATTATTCCCCTTATTCTCAATTGAAAGCCACTTCACGATAAGAGGGATATTATTATACAATTCGTAATGTACAGTAACAAGCAAATCCTTTAAGTTATCAATATTTGTTTTATAGGTAAATGACAACATTTTACCAGAACCGGGAACTGTATTCAAAGCCCATCCACGCGGTTTCCAGCGGATATAAGGAGGAATATCCGTCACCGAAAAGGTTTGAAACTGAAAATCCTGCTCATTGTTTTTAAACCCACTTACCCATTCAGGCAGCAGATAAGCATTTTCCTTTTGACCGTAAAGGCCTCCAATATTATATTCTTTACCACCAATGGTTAACCGTGCCTCCGGTTTTACAGCCCTTAGCAATTGCTGACCATTGCTCATATTACTGTAATCGATGCAGGCGACATTTTGCTGAATACGGAAAGTCCTTTTTACTAAACCGTTGCTAAGAATAATATCTTTACCATCAGTATACACATCAGCCTTTTGTTGAGCAGGATTTACCAACCAATCCTGAGCAAGCGTCGATCTGCCACTTTCCTTCCAAACAGGCAATTTAGTATTCAGCTCTTGTGAACTGGCAGCATGGAAGATGGCCCCAAAAACAATCGTCGAAAAAATCAGCTTTCTTTTCATTTATATCCTTTCAATTTGTTCTCCTACCGAAACATAATTATCATGACTCAAATTATTCTTTATCCTTTTTTAAGCGTAATTGCTTCGCCTGCTTTTTTTCCCGACATGCCTGTCTCTTGCAATAACCAGGTATTTTTATTCAACTGCATTAAGTGCCAATGTTTATCACCGTTTCGTAATTCCTTCTTTATGGCAGATGAAAAGACACCAGCATTTCTTGCATGTTCCCAGGCACTGAAAGTCGAGAAGAAAGTAGCCTTATCTTTACATTTTTCAACATCATTCT
>DASVNY010000389.1:0-6518 GCA_036383615.1 Chitinophagaceae bacterium | reverse complement strand
AGCTGGCGGTTCAACATGTCCTTCCCTTCGATCACCACTTTATAGCCAAAAGTGTTCTCTATTACTGTCACTACTTCTTCTACGGATGTATTATCAAGCAAAAATTCTTTTTTCTTCCACGAGGTATATTTCTCAGTGGTTGTTTTCTCTTTCACCAATCGTTTTGATTGCTGATCATATTTCACAACTTCTCCCGGTTCCATCAACAGGCTCGCTGTTTTCTTATCTTTAAAATCTATCCTGACCTTTCCTGTTTGCAGCATCACTTTAGTTACCGTTTGCCTGTCAGACACATTAAAAGATGTTCCCAGCACTTCCACACTTGTTTCGCCGGCATGAACAATAAAACGTTCATGTTCTTTTACCGGCTGTCCTTCCTGGTTCAGGTGTTTTACTTCAAAGAACGCTTCTCCTTTCAACCATACTTCTCTCACTTCGTTTTTCTTCCATTCCTTTTTAAAAGTGATGGTAGAGTTTGCATTTAATGTAACAACTGATTGATCGGGTAGTACCAATTGCTTCACTTCAGCATATTGCGTGTTGATCTTTTCTTTTGATTCGCCTGTAAGCAGGAACCCGGCCAACACCACTGCAAACAACACGGCAGCCGCTGCTACCCACACCTGCCAACGCTTTGTTTTCATCTTCACCACAGTTCCTTTGGATCGCGAACCGGCGATGACCTGTTCCCATAATTTTTCCTTAGTTCCGGCGGGAGCAACTACTGGTTGAAATTTCAATGATCTTACAAAATGTTCGGCCGTCTCGATCACATTCCTGCGATCGGGATATTCCAAAAGAAAGGCTTTCCAAAAATCTTCCCGTTCCTTATCGGGCATCCTGATGCTGTCAATAAAGAATTCATCCTGGATCAACTCTTCAATGGAAAGGTCTTTATAATATTCTCTTGAAATGGCCATATCTCTGCTTTTAGCTTCCCGGGGTACTTCAGGATTACGGTGCATTGGTTTTTTTTACCCCAGTATTAAGTAATTATTTTTTTGATAAACGGTTTTTAAGCCTAAAACATAAAAAAACCATACAGCACAAATCCCTGAATGGTCACTGATCGTAGGGTTTGAATGGCCCTTCCCACTAATTTATAGGCGGCTTTTTGCGTCAACGATAACATCTCAGCGATCTCCGGATATGAAAACCCCTCTTCATACTTTAAAAATATTGCCTCGCGGTGGCGGGGCGTGAGCTGCTCCAAAGCTGTTTTCAATTGTTCATTTCTTGCTTCCTGTTCCTCTCCTTGTATAATAGCCGACTCACGGTGTGGCTCCATGTCAAATTCCAGTGATTCATGTATCTCCTGCGATGGATATTTTTTCAATTTTTCCATCTTGTCAAAAAGATAGGAGCGAAATGCTTTGAATAAATAATTCTTTACCGAACCGGGTAAAGAAAGATTCTGTTTGTTCCGGATCAATTTGATGAAAAGTTCCTGGATGCAATCTTCTACAAGAGTTACATCATGCGTGAACCTGAACCCATAATTATATAACTGGTCGAAGTAGAGAGAATAGATATCCGCGAGAGCTTTATCATTGCCCTCCTGAAAATTTTTCCAAAGTGCCTGTTCCGGTGAAACAGCTTGCGCTATTGATGAGCCTTCATTCAAAACCCTAAATAATTATGCAGCTTCAATTGGGAAAACTACATAATTAATTTATATGTTTTTAACCAAAGGTTCACGCAAACGATATACTGAAGTGAAAAGGTCGGGAATAGCAGCTACAAGCTATGTTTAAGTGTCTCCGCCAGTTTGCTGACCCTGTTCACCGCCACGTCAATAGATTTTTGAATAGCAGCCGCATCAGGTTTTACGGCTATATCGGCAGCAGCACTAATGGCCTTAGTGTACCAATCGGTCCACACATCCAATATATGCTGTTCATCCTGTTTGCCTTTCCCTTTTTGAACAGCTTCTTTGCTTAATTCAAATTCTGTTTGCAAACGCTTAGCAGCATTTTGTTCAATATCGGTGATCAAAGAAATAGCGGTTTTAGTATCTGCGCTTGTCAATAGGAAAGCCGTTAGCAAAGCGCTGATACCAACATGTTTCATTTCTTCCGCGGATACCATATCGAGACGGTCGCCATCTGTATGATAAAACATATCAGTGAAATGCCACATCAGCAATCCTGGGATCTTTGCCTGCAGAAAAGGTGTATGGTCACTGCCGCCTTCATAAGGATTGGTATTTACTATCCAGCCGGTTCCATTAGCTTCATTCAAACAACGGTTGAGTAAAAGATCATTAAAGTAGTGTGGGAACATATCTTTCTCTTTCAGCACACTTCCTCCCCATTCTGTGTGTTTCTCATTTCCTCTTGTCCATATCGCTGAAGGATCAGGCATTTTTTCAATGAGGAATGTGCCGCCTGTTTTTGCCGTGTTCTCTCCCACCATATCAAGACTCACACCCCATTTGATCCCTTTGGCCCGGATAGAATCATCTTTAATATATCTCGCTGTAGAAACAATCTCATCACCCCATAAAAAACTGATGCTGCGTTGCGGCGTAAATTTTCCTTTCCTGATCATATCGGCTGTCAGTCTTGCCATTTCTGCTAATGTGCCCACACCCGATGCATTATCATTAGCCCCGGGTTCCTGCACATGCGCACTGAATACAAATCGTTCATCGGGGTTCACTTGTCCTCTTACATTCGCTACGATCGTCAATTCTTCTGCAGCATAGATCTTTGATTCAGTGATCACTTTCACAAACACTTTGCCTTTTGCCAATGCTTCTTTTAATCTTTGTCTTGCCGCATAAGACAAAATAATTCCCCAGCCCTGTGCAGAGTCTTTATATGGGATACTTTGAAACTGGATGGAATTTTGATTTTTTTCAGGCTGTGTGTATGCAGGTAATGAATAAGCGAATGCGCCAATAGCACCTCTTTTCATCGCCATGTTATAAATACTGCCAATCCCTCCATTACCCAACAATATTTTTCCTGCCACTTCTTTTCCTTCAAAATCTTTTGCTGTTCCTTTATCAATATCTATCAGCTCGGCTGTTATTCCTTCTGCTCCTGTTGAAGTGGAATATGAAGCCAGCATATTCCGGTTGGTTTTGAATGCAAGCAAAGGTTTATCTTCTCCCTGTATAAAAACCTGTGCATCCACCGGCTCCCAGGTGGGGCGACGCATTGGTCTTTTCTCAACCCGATACGTCAGCATATTATCTTTCTCGCCATTCACTTCTTTTACAAAGCCGGCCTGCTGCAATATTCTCTCTACATAAAAAATACTTTCATTAAAACCAGTGTTACCAGCGAGACGCCAGAATTTTTCTACAAAAGCCACTGTGTTGTAAGCATTATCTCCATTAAACCCCGCACGGAGATCATTGAGGTATTTTTTTTCCAATGGTGAGAGTATTTGCGCTGAAGTAGAAAGAAAGCTCAGCAACAATATAAAAATCCCGATGATGGCAGATAAGAATTGTTTCATAACCTGGCGAGCCGATTTTTTAATCATAGAAAGTTAGGCAGATAATCGGGACATTAAGCTCCTTTTTTTCTAACGGTTGGATTGGCTGATAGAATAGAACACGGATGACACGGATCAAACAGATGACCACAGATTTTTAATAAATGTTAGAACGTTTAGATAGTTCTGTAATATGCTTTTAAAATTCCTGTAGCAGAGAAAAGACTGAATCAACTAAAAAGAAAAAATCCGTGTAAATCAAAGTTCTCCGTGTCATCCCTGTTCTTTACCAGGCACAATAAAGGTCAGTTGATGTTTTATTGAATGAGTCGTTATTTTTCAGCCCATTTAGGTTTTTGTTTCAGCACTTTTTTATAGACCGGGCAGGTGGCAACATGACTGCCGGGCAAATAGCCGGCACTCGTCAAAAATTCATTGACGATCTCACCACCAGTGAACCGAAATGTTTTCTTGAACAATTTCACCCATTCCTCTTTTGTTTTGGGATGATTTGTATCGAGCCAATTCTTAAATGAACCACTCTCCTTTTGGATCGTCTTTATGGTTTTTGCATTGTGAATAGTGGCTTCGATCTTCAACCGGTTGCGGATGATGCCGGCATCCTGCATCAGCTTTTCTTTTTTCTTATCGCTGTAGCGGGCCACTTTATCAATATTGAAGTCATCAAAAGCCTTGAAGAAATTATCTTTCTTTTTGAGAATCGTTTCCCAGCTAAGACCTGCCTGGTTTATTTCCAAGATCAATCTCGCGAAAAGCAAATTATCGTCATGAATGGGAAAACCATATTCATTATCATGATAATGCTGGTGAACTGTTCCTTTTCCTTTGTGCTGGACAAAATCGCAGTAGCTCATTTGTAGAAATTGAGATGCGAATATCGGCAAGAAAATGATTTGGCGACCACCAATGCGTACCTGGGATGAAAATTGAACATCGGGCATTTTCCTATCCTCGCAAAAGAAATTTTCAATTCTCAATGCGCAATCAGGCCACCTTCTTATTAACATCAAAAATCACTTGTAACACACAGCCTTTCCCGGGAGAGGAATTGATCAGCACTTCGCCATCTAATAATTCAGCCCGGCTGCTGATATTTTGGAGGCCCACGCCGTTTCTTTTCGCGGTAATATCGAAGCCTACTCCGTCATCTTTTATACTAAGCAGTATAAGACTGCGCTGCTGGCACATTTCAATAACTACTTCTTTGGCCTTGGCGTGCTTTATTATATTCGTTAGCTGTTCCTGCACGATCCGGAAAATGGTCAGCTTCATTTTATCTGATAAAAGGCTTTCATTCATATCATCCCAATCGGCAATAAAATGCAGATCACTTGCGCGGTTTATATTCTTACAAATATCCGCAATAGCGTCTTTAAGATTGATCTGGTGAAAAGGTTTTGGTATAAGCGAATTGGATATTGTCCTGATCTCTTCAATCGCCGTGTTAATGTAAGCCTTGGAAGTTTTTATAAGATCCACTCTTTGGTCAGGATTATTAATAGCGCAATCCATATACAGCTGGACCGTTGCCAGCAAGGGATTAATATTATCGTGCATTTCCTGCCCTAAAAAAGTACGTTCCTTTTCCTGGGCCGTTATCGCCGCCGAAGTTATCTGGAACTGTTTTTCTTTTCTTTCTTCGGCAAGCTTTTGCTCAAGCTGTACCAACTGGGTAATATCAGTGCATATCCCATCGGTCCGTATCCATTCCTTTTCTTCGTTAAGTGTGGGGAATAGTCTCGCCTCTATCCAGCGGGTGCTTTTATTTTTATGAATGATTCGGAAATGTTTCTTAATGACCTTTCCCTTTCTCAGGTCTTCCTGCATCTTTTCGATCATGTGCGCATCATCGGGATGCATGAGGCTGGGCCAAAGTTGGGGATCGGCGATAAAGTCGGCGGGAGAATAACCATACATTTTCCTGCAGGCTCCTGATGCCTCAATGACCTGGCCTGTCACGGCATCCTGTGAAAAAAGTACATCTTCAACAGTATTGAAGATCCGCTGCAACTCCAGGCTTTGGGCCAGTTGCTGCTCTCCCCATATCTTAAACCGGTATGACCAAAAACCACAAAGAGAGAATATTCCCACAGCCAATAAAATATGTATGATAAATGTTTGCAGCGTCATGTAATCAAGCTGCGTGAAATTTATTCCGTCAATGCCGATGAATTGAAGATAGCCAAACGCAGCATGGTGTATCACCACTACAATGGCAAGTGGGATCTGCAGTTCCCATTTCCTGTACGTAACAAGTATGGTGCTCCCGATGAATGCGAAAAAGTGCATTTCAAACATGCCATGCATCTGGTAAATGTACTGAGCCATGAAAAGGCCCAATACAGCAGACAGCACATATTGATAGAGGTCCGATGCGGGAAGAAAGAATTTTGCAGCATAATAAGCCGCCAGCGACAGTCCTCCCACGCCAATAGCGATCATCCAGGTTTCATAATAGAGGGCGAATAAAACCCCTATAAGAAAATAACCAGGAAGAAAGAAATCCATCAGCTTATCCGATTTGGTCTTTATATCGGATTTAAAATCTTCGGTATATTTTTTTTGCATATGGTTCGGATAAAGGATTAGGGTGACTATTTTGTACAGACAGGTAAGGTGCAGCCATAACTTTTTGTAGCGGCCGCCGCAAACCGGGGTTGTTCTTGCTGAAATAATAAAGCATCGATCGCCATCTGCGCATAGTTTGTTTTTTTATCGGTGCAGTAACGGCTCTTGTTATAATTACCGCGATAATATAATTGCTGATCAGTATTGATAAGCGCTGCTTGTGGCGTAGAATAAACACCGCAGGCAGCGGCATAAGAGCTGTCAAAGACTACAGGAATGTCGAGATCGAATTTCCGCTGGATATCACGTGCCGTATAACGATCCTTTCTCACAAGTGCCACTACCGCGAAATTTATTTTATGATCATATTCTTTCACCAATGATTTGAAATAAGAAACATTGAACCGGGAGCAGGGACAATCAGGATTAAAAAAATGAAGGAATAAAGGTTTGGAACCCGTTTCAATACCAGGGATGTTTTT
>DASVNY010000388.1:0-3861 GCA_036383615.1 Chitinophagaceae bacterium | reverse complement strand
AAGAATAGTAACAATGATGGCGGCTTGTTGCCCGTACAATCTTTCCATAAAATTGCTGACAAGATATTTGTCCATTGCTCCCGCTTCCTGCCAGGGAATAACGCTCATCACACTAATATTCATCAGCAGGTATAATGCTGTAATACCAATAATAGAAATAAAAATGCTGCGGGGAATATTGACTTCCGGACTTTTGATCTCGCCACCAAGATGACAAACATTATAATAACCGAGATAACTATACACCGTTTTCATTGACCCATGTGCCACAGCCGACCAGAATGCCAGTTGAAAAAATGATTCATCCCCTGTTGGCATGAGTTTGATAGCAAACTGCTGGTTGGAAAGACCACTAATGATTATCCATACAATTGTTGCTAAAACGATCACACCGAAAACAACGGATATTTTCCCCACGGTTTCGATCTTCCTGTATAATAACAGCAAAACTAAAATCACCAACCCACCGGAAACCATTTTTTCCTGGAGAAGCGACATGTCAACAATATAACCGAGGTATTGTGCAAACCCGATAGCAGCAGACGCCACCACTAATGGCGCCTGGATAGATGTTTGCCATACAAACAAAAAACTCATCAGCTTTCCACCCTTTTCACCAAAAGCTATGCGATGAAAATTATAGGTTCCTCCTGCCAATGGATATTTAGCGCCGAGTTCGCTCCAAATCATTCCATCCACCAATGCAGTAATGGCGCCGAATATCCATGCCCATAAAAATAAACCGCTGCTGAATTGTGCCACTACCAATGGCATCACTACAAATGGGCCGATGCCAACCATATCGATCATGTTGATGGCAGTGGCCTGAAGTAAGTTTAATTTGCGGTTAGTTTGGGGAATAGACATGATACGGGATGTAATTTACCCTTCAACTCTTACCGGGGTTTGCGAATTGCGTAAATAAAAAAGCCCCGAGCTATGAGCCATTAGCTACGAGCTTTTAGCAAAAGCCATAATCCCTTCCACCAGCACATCTAAGTTTTTGGTAGTAGTATAAACATTTGGTGTTATTCTAACCCCATTGATATTCTCCCAAACAATCCCAACAGTATGCACTTTGTATTTGTCTAACAGGAAAGAATCCAGTTCACCAGGTTTTTTTCCTTCAATGGCAACATTACCAATGGCACAGCCCCATTTGGGATGCATCGAAGTATTGAATTTCACTTTAGGAATATCCTTTACTTTTTCCATCCAGTAATTTTTCAGGTAATACAAGCGCTTCTCCTTTCTTTCACTACCGATCATATCATGAAACTCGAGTGCCTTACTGATCGCCTGCTCAATAAAGAAAGGTCTTGTACCTAAATTCTCAAATTTGCGGATATCATCTTTCAAAGGATCCTCGCTTGTAGCGAATAAAGGATAAATGTTTTTGATCTTTTCCTTTTTGACATACAACAAGCCGCTACCGATCGGTGCATACAACCATTTGTGTAAACTCGCTGCAAAATAATCGGCATCGAGATCGGGTATCTTAAAATTGAGATGCGCAAAACTATGAGCGCCATCCACCACTACTTCAATACCTCTCTTATGCGCTTCCTGTGCGATCTTTTTCACCGGCAGCACCTGCCCGTTCCAGTTGATGATATGCGTGATATGAACAACTTTGGTCCGTGCAGTAAAAGCATTCACATATTGCTTCACCAGGTAATCTTCATCCTCGCTTGGCAATTCAAGGTTGATCCAAACCATTTTTATTTTATCGCGGTGTTCTCTTTGCTTATACGCATTGATCATATTAGGATAATCCTGCTTTGCTGCAACAATCTCATCACCGGCTTTTAATTGCAGGCCGAATATCACCGTCTCCAATCCTTCGGATGAGTTTCTGTTCATAGCAATTTCTTCCGCATCACATCCTGCCAGCTTTGCCAGGTTTTTCCGCAGCGGTTCTCTTCCCTGGTCAAGAATGCGCCACATATAATAGCTCGGGGCTTCATTACTATAATCATAGTAACGCTTCATAGCATCCTGCACCGTTTTAGGCGCCGGGCTCACACCGCCATTATTAAGGTTGATCAACGATGGTGATACCGTGAATGCCTGTTGTATATAATACCAGAAATCTTCATCGGAGGCGAGCTCATCAGGCGATGATCCTTCTGCATCACGAATGGCAGTTCCCAAATTCCTGCTCCATGCAGGTTTGGTTAATGATGCTAAAAAAGCAGTGGCTGAGAGAGCGCCCGTTCGCTGCAGGAACAGGCGACGATTAAAATTTCCCATGCGGATAATTTTGTATCCAAATGTAATCGAATCATTCAAAATAATCTCTAATATGATATAGCCCGGTCCGAACCTGGGTATAAACCTTTAAAAGAGAACATTTCTTCAGTTTGACTGTTGTCAAGAATGTAGAAATGCTTTAGCTTTAGTAGTTAAACAATATCTGTTATCCTACTGACAAATAAGGTTTATTGCTGCACTTAATAATGGACTGCCAGATGAAGATGCGCAGCTAAAACCAAACCCTGCTAAGGTTACATGCTATTACCATCCAACATAGCGTTTCAAAAAAATTTGATCCGTACATCGGTCATTCTTGCATTCATTGTGCAAGCCATCACATTGCTCGTACTCCTGGGCTGGGTGTTCAATATTGATTTCCTTATCCGCCCGCTCAGCGGCAGTGCAGCCATGAACCCGGTAACGGCATTATCCTTACTGTTTGCTTCAACATCGTTTTTATTGCTCTCCCGCAACCCGTCTTCAAAACAGCATATTTATACGGGACAATTGCTGGCAATCATTACCTTATTTATCGGTCTCATCAAGATCATTGATAGCAGTACTGCTATCAGCATACCTGTTGACAGGTTATTGTTCCCGGGAAAACTTGGCCATAACAATGTCATCGGCGCTTTCTCCGCTGATATGGCATTGAACAGCGCCATTAGCATGGTGTTAATGGGAATTGCGCTGTTGCTGGTACATGTTGAAACGATCCGAAGCAAAATGCCGGGACAATTTATGGCACTCCTCATATGCATTGCCAGCTTTCTATCGATCCTTATTTATTTATTCAGGGTACCTGATTTCGATGGCTCGCTCCGGCATATACCAATGGCCATTCATACCGCTATTTGCTTTCAATTATTATCAATTGCCTGTGTTTTTGTTCATCCTGATAAAGGAATGATGAAAGATTTTACAAGTCTGTATGCCGGTAGTATTATGGCCCGCATACTTGTGCCGGCGGCCCTTGTCATTCCTGTCATACTGGGCTTTCTTCGGCTTGCGCTCTATTGGTATGGCTCCATTACCACTGAATTGGGAGTGGCTGTGCTGGTAGTCAGCATCATACTTGTATTTCTCACTTTTATCCGTTTTAGTATAAACATCCTGAACAAAAAAGATTATGAAAGAGAGCTGGCGGAAGCAGAGCTGAAAAAAAGCAGGCAACGCATACAGGAGCTTTTCGATACATCGCCTGATGCCGCGGTGATCGTTGATCAAAAAGGGTTGATACAAATGGTAAATGATCAGGCTGTCTTTCTATTTCAATACCAGCGCCAGGAACTCATCGGTCAAAAAGTAGATATGCTGTTGCCCGAGGCCATGCAGGCATCACATCAACAACACAGGGAACAGTATATAAAAAATCCACATGCCCGACCCATGGGTGTTGGTTTAGAGTTGCAGGCTTTAAAAAAAGATGGCGATACTTTTCCCGTTGAAATAAGTCTTTCCCCTGTTCAAACAGAAGATGGTTTGATGATCTCCGCTTCGATCCGCGATGTGACCGAAAGAAAAAAACTGGAGCAGCGATTAAAAAAATTCAATGAAGAGCTGGAAAGACAGGTGGAAATAAAAACGACGGAAATAAAACAAAGC
>DASVNY010000387.1:0-3105 GCA_036383615.1 Chitinophagaceae bacterium | reverse complement strand
TTAACCGAACTAAGAAAAAATTCGTAGATGAGTGCTGCCAGGGATAAACGGCAATAAAAAACCCCGGGGATTTCCGGGGTTTCTATATTAAGAGAAAGTTTAATTTTTTTTCTTCTCAGTGGGTAAGGCTGAGCTCTTCTTTTTAAGTTCTTCTTCTGAAACTGCTTTCTTTTCTCCTTTGTCGTCTGTTTTATTTTCTGCTTTGTTTTCCTTGCGTGAAGCAAGCAGCGCCTTTGTTTTTTCTTTCTTTTGTTCTTCAGTCAATGTTTCATCTTGCTGAACAGCTTTGATCTTTGAAGCTATATCCTGTTTCTCTTCTTTGATTTTTGTTTTTTCATCTGCTGCCTGTGCTTTTTCTTTTACCTTTTCTTCTTTCTCAGCTTCCTTTATTTTCTGCATTTCAGCTTTTTGCTCATCAGTCAGCAAGGACTGTATTTGATCGTGCTGCTGTTGCTTAACCGACTTGATCTTATCTTCAGAAGCGCCTTCGCTTTTTAATTGCTCGATTTGCTTCCTGTTTTCCTCCTTCAGCGCTTTGATCTTTTCCTTTTGCTCCGCTGTCAGGTTGATTTTATCCAACACACTTTTTTGTTTGCCCTCTACAACTTTTTCTTCCTTTTTCTGAGTTGTTTCCTGTGCATTTGCAGCAGTCATCGCAAAAGCAGCGATAAAAACAGATAGCAATATTTTTTTCATATCTCTTAGTTGAAGTTTTGAAGAACCCGAATGTATAAAAATTCCCGGAAACAGCTAAAAATACTTATGGGCCATATCAATGACCATCTTTATTGGCCAATTGTCCGCAGGCAGCATCGATATCTTTGCCCCTGCTTCTTCTAAGTCGGGCATTTACCCTGTTTTTTTCAAGGTATTTCATGAACGCTTCAACCTTTTCCTCCTCCGGTTTTTCAAATTTGGCAAAATCGATAGGATTATACTCTATGATATTTACAAGGTCGGCAGGCACCTGCCGGTATATCTTGATAAGTTCATCGGCATCTTTCAATGAGTCATTGAAATTCTTGAAGAGTATGTATTCAAAGGTGATCTCATTGCCTGTTTGCTTATAAAAATAATTCAGCGCATCTATCAATGTTTTAATGTTATTGCTATCATTGACAGGCATGATCTCATGACGCTTGGCATCATTGGCGGCATGGAGTGATAAAGCCAGTTTGAATTTTACTTTATCATCACCCAGCTGGCGAATGCCTTTGGCTACCCCGGCTGTTGACACGGTGATCCGTCGCGGGCTCATTCCCAAACCATCAGGAGAAGTGATTCGCTCAATAGATCGTAATACGTTTTTATAATTCAGCAATGGTTCGCCCATTCCCATAAAAACAATATTCGTAAGTTTCTTATTATGCACTCTTTCGGACTGTTGGTTGATAAGCACCACTTCATCATATATCTCATCAAATCCAAGATTTCTCTTCCGGTCGATATAACCGGTAGCACAGAATTTACAACTCAAAGAGCAACCGATCTGTGATGAAACACAAGCCGTATTTCTTGAGGCGGTAGGGATCATTACTCCTTCCACCAAATGACCGTCCCAGGTTTTAAAACGACTTTTGATAGTTCCATCGGCAGAATATTGCGTGGCATCTATCATAAGGGCGGGAAGCGTGAATGTTTCACCCAGTTTTTGACGAAGTTCCTTGCTCAGGTTGGTCATGTCGGCAAAGCTGAGGGCCTGTTTTTGCCAAAGCCATTCATACACCTGTTTGGCCCGGAATTTTTTTTCCCCGCTTTCTTCAAAATACTGTTCCAACTCCCCCAGGGAAAGATCCCGGATATTCTTTTGTGCTTTTTTCATCAGGCCGCAAAGATAAACATCATTAGGGTTGGGTAGCGAATTGAACATTGAACGCCGAGAATTGGGTATTCATTTTAACATTCTACATTCCTTGTTCTTCTGTTCGATATTCTTCCCGGATATTTGCTGTCCAAATGACAAATAAATGAGACCTGTCTATGTAATTGATGCGGTAAGAACGCCAATCGGTAAGTATGGAGGGGCATTGAGCAGCATCCGCCCTGATGACCTGCTGGCGCATGTTATTAAAAGCTTGATCGGGCGCAATTCTTCTATAGATGTGAATGCAATTGAAGATGTGATAGCAGGCGATGCCAATCAGGCCGGTGAAGATAACCGTGATGTGGCGAGAATGGCCGCTTTGCTTGCAGGGCTGCCAGTTACTGTTGCCGGTAATACAGTTAATCGTTTATGTGCATCAGGATTGCAGGCGATCATGGATGCGGCAAGACAGGTGATGTGCGGCGATGCAGAATTGATCATTGCAGGCGGTGTGGAAAGCATGACAAGGGCGCCATTTGTAATGGCAAAACCATCGTCTTCTTATTCGAGAAATGTGGACATACATGACAGTACAATTGGCTGGCGGTTTACCAATAAAAAACTGGCTGATATGTATTACCCCTATAGCATGGGTGAAACTGCAGAGAACGTGGCCCGGCAATGGAATATCTCAAGGCAGCAGCAGGATGAATTTGCGCTATCATCACAGGAAAAATATTTTGCTGCACAAGCGGCAGGCAAATGGAAAAATGAAATTAGCCCGGTAGTTATCCTTGGCGCAAAGGAAGAGCAACTATTGTTTGAAACAGATGAGCATCCGCGACAAACTTCAATGGAAAAGTTGTCTAATCTAAAACCTGCATTTGCGAAGGACGGCACAGTAACCGCAGGCAATTCTTCTGGTATTAATGATGGCGCCGCTGCTATGCTGCTGGCAAGCGAAGAGGCTGTAAAACGATATGATTTAAAACCCATGGCCAGGGTTATTTCAATGGCGACAGCAGGTGTTGATCCATCCATAATGGGTATCGGCCCGGTGCCGGCCAGTCAAAAAGCGCTAAAAAGAGCGGGGTTAAAGGCCGATCAATTAGATATTATAGAATTAAATGAAGCCTTTGCCTCACAGTCATTGGCCTGTATCCGTGACCTGGGGTTGGATAAAAGCAAAGTGAATGTAAATGGGGGTTCTATAGCAATTGGGCATCCGTTGGGTTGTAGCGGGGTGCGGATCTCGGCCACGCTTCTCCATGAAATGCAACGAAATAAAGCTAAATATGGCC
>DASVNY010000386.1:0-9233 GCA_036383615.1 Chitinophagaceae bacterium | reverse complement strand
AGGGGAGGGAAACAGTGCCATCTTCACAAATCAATATTGCGTCTTTATACTCACCATTTCTCCATTTCCTGAATTCCTCAATGTCTAATTCAACTCCATCGACAACATTTACATCGACATGAATATTCGAAAGGTTGTAGGAGGAGTACTTTTTTAAAGTATCTAAATATGGATAAGCAGGATAGCCTTTTTCAATTGTCCTAATTAGCTCATCAGTATTTGGTGAGTTATAAAATCTATTCGAAACAAAAACTGGTTGGCCATGATTAATTACTTTTTTTATCAACGCGTCAAACCCTTCAGTCACATCCAATCTATACACAAACCTACTGCTCCCCTGTATCATCCCCTGGTTCACCAATTTCTTATACGGCTCATCATGACCAATGAATCCAAGATCATAAAGCGCCTTCGTCCACATGCGGCTATATAATAAATGTCCGACTGCATGTTCTGTTCCGCCAATATAGAGATCAACCTGCTCCCAGTAATCACTTACTTTTCTATCGCAGAATGTGGCATTGTTATGCGGATCCATGTAACGGAGAAAATACCAACTACTGCCTGCATAACCGGGCATAGTGTTCGTCTCAAGATTTCTATCCGTCCATTCTTTTATATTAGCCAACGGCCCTTCTCCTTCCGGTCCGGGTTTATAGTTATCTACATGCGGTAACTGCAAAGGCAATTCTTTTTCATCCAGCGGATAAGCAATACCATTTTTCCAGGTAATAGGAAATGGTTCACCCCAATATCGCTGGCGGCTGAAAGCGGCATCCCGCATTTTATAATTTACTTTCCGCTCCCCGATGCCCAACTCCTCGATTTTATTGATCACCACTTCAATCGCATCTCTCATCAGCATGCCATTGATAAAGTCGCTATTCTCGAGAGTCGCATCTTTAGTTGAATTGGCCTCTTCACCATTGTAATAGGAGCCAATGATATTGGTGATGGGAATATTAAAATGCTGTGCAAACTTGTGATCCCTCTCATCACCACAGGGCACAGCCATGATAGCGCCAGTGCCATAACCAGCGAGCACATATTCCGATATCCAGATAGGGATCTCTCTTCCGTTGAATGGATTGATGGCATAAGCGCCTGTAAACACACCGCTGATCTTTTTCTCGGCCATCCTTTCTCTTTCACTCCGGCTTTTTACATAAGCGAGGTATTCATCAACCGCAGCAGTTTGCTCAGCTGATTTTATTTCATTTACCATCTCCAGTTCAGGAGCGATGACCATGAAATCAACACCGAAGATGGTGTCGGGGCGGGTGGTGTAA
Source organism: Chitinophagaceae bacterium (assembly GCA_036383615.1). Lineage (GTDB taxonomy): Bacteria > Bacteroidota > Bacteroidia > Chitinophagales > Chitinophagaceae > CADEDV01. The sequence continues at coordinate 7,944 of DASVNY010000386.1, read as the reverse complement.
ACCGTCAGAGCAGAAGCCCCCTCTAAATCTCCCCCTAAAGGGGAGACTTGCGAAGACACTGATTGTTTGACGACCGAAGCCAAACTGGAAAGCTTATTTTTGATTTTATCTGCTACTGCATTTGCATCCTTACGCACTTCCTCATTAGTAAATCGTATCTCGGTGAATCCGTTTTCTTTTAAAAACCTGGTTCGCTCCTCATCATAAAATTTCGTTTGGGGATCGTTATGATAACCCCCATCTATTTCAATTGTTGCAAGTTTATCAAGACAGGCAAAGTCAACAATATAAGACCCGATAATATGTTGTCGTCTTATATGAAAACCTGTTTTGTTTGCTCGCAGAAGCTGCCACATGATTTCCTCTTCATGTGTAGGGTTTTTTCTTTTCTCTTCGGCAAATTTTTTAGTGATATTGTACAAAGAGGGCTGGGCTGTTTCGTATTTCGGAGTCTTCGTGTCCTCCCCCTTAGGGGGAGTTAGAGGGGGCTTCTTGATTTTGAAGCTTATCTCAGCTCCACTACTCTTCCCAATCCAATTCGTTTGCATCTCTTTCATCGCTTCGCTGAAATCAATGCGGTCCAATCCTTCCAGCAAACGGTCGGCATATTCAGTAATGCGTAAATACCATTGACGTAATTTCTTTTTTACAACCGGGAAACCACCTCTTTCACTCACACCATTCACTACTTCATCATTCGCCAGCACGGTTCCCAATGCTTCGCACCAGTTCACTTCCCCATAGCCGCAATAGGCCAGGCGGTATTGCATGAGAATATCCTGTTGTACTTTTTCATCATAGTTATTCCAGTCCTCAGACCCAAATTGCTGAATTGAATATTGGGCATTGGGTATTGAATATTGAACATTCCCCTGTTTTTCAAATGCAGCAATGAGGTCGGGAATAGGTGCTGCCTTATTTAATCTTCGGTTATAAAACGAATTGAAAAGTTGCAGAAATATCCACTGTGTCCATTTATAATAGTTGGGGTCACAGGTCTGCACTTCCCTGTCCCAATCATAACAGAAACCGATATTATCAAGCTGCTTGCGGAAATTATTGATATTATTCTCCGTTGAAACGGCAGGATGAATGCCATGATCGATCGCATACTGTTCAGCCGGCAAACCAAACGCATCATAACCCATCGGGTGAAGCACATTGAATCCTTTCAATCTTTTGTAGCGGCTAAAAATATCCGAAGCGATATATCCCAATGGATGACCCACATGCAAGCCGGCGCCACTTGGATAGGGAAACATATCCAGCACATAATACTTGGGCTTAGCAGAATCATTGCTCACTTTATAAATGCCGCTATCCTTCCAGCTTTGCTGCCATTTTTTTTCAATATCTCTGAACCTGTATTCCATTAATCAGTTTATGGTTTGTATTTTTTTGCTGAACAGCTGAAGCTGGTATCAAACAAATTCTTTAACAAATATCTTTTATCACAGTGGCAATATGACCGTGTGGCAACCGTTTAACCTGTTTAACGACAGGCAGAATGGTCGCAAAAATACTGATTTGCAGGGCTAAAACCCTATTTTTGCCCGTCCGAATGGATGTATAAAAATCTGGAATAAAAATTGTTCATCCGGGCGGACCGCAACCTGTTAATTCAAAAAATTCAATACCATGGGTCAATCGGGAAAGGCTTCAATTAAGCGTGGCAAACCATCCTATTTCATGTCCATCCTTGGGGTCACCCTTGTGTTATTTCTCCTCGGCATCATTGGCTGGCTGGTGATCAACGCCAATAAATTAGGCAGCCATTTTAAAGAAAGTGTGGAAGTAAGCGTTTATCTCACAGGTGATCTTAATCCTAAAGATAGTATAGCCCTGGTAAACTATATCGCTTCCAAACCTTATGTCAGGGGATATACTTATGTAAATAAAGCCATGGCCAAACAAAAATTCATGGCTGATAATGATAATGAAGATTGGGACAAGATATTGACGGAAAACCCACTGCCGCCCAGTATTGATTTCACATTGAAGAAAGAATATGTAAATGTGGATACGCTTAAAACCATCGAAGCGGATCTTGAACAGCAAACCTATGTGGATGAAGTAAAATACCAGCAGGCCCTGGTTGATAAACTGACCTCTAACATTCGTCGTATCAGCGCCATTTTATTAGGTATCGCTATCATTCTCGCCATCGTGGTGATCATACTTATTGATAACACTATCCGCCTGGCCATGTTTAGCAACCGGTTTTTGATAAAAACCATGCAGATGGTAGGCGCCACCCGCTGGTTCATTGCCAAACCGATGAATGTACGCGCCATTATCAATGGAGCCGTAAGCGGCGCTATTGCGGTGGCGGCTGTGTGGCTATTGGTTCTTGTAGCTGAACGATATGTGCCGGAAATGAAATCCATTCATGACAATAACAGCATGATGCTTTTATTCCTCGGGTTGATAGTGCTGGGTGTTTGTATCACTTTATTCAGCACCCACCGCAGCGTGGTAAAATACCTGAAGATGAAGCTGGATGAGCTGTATTGAGGGAAGCTGTAAGCTATGAGCCATTAGCTGCGAGCCCACTGCCTATTGTCAATTGTCTATTGCCCATTTTCCCCTATATTGCACAGCCAAAATCTATCAAGATGAGTGAAAAGAAGATAACAACCCCTTCCATGTTCAGCAAAGAGAATTATACCTGGATGCTGATCGGTATCGTCGTTATTGCCATTGGTATGTTCATCATGTCGGGCGGAAAAAGTAATGACCCTGCTGTATTCGATAAAGCGAAAGTGTATAGCACAACCCGTATCACTATTGCCCCCATCCTGATCCTGGCAGGGCTGGTGATAGAGATCTATGCTATTTTCAAAAATCCAAAGACAAATGCCGCATAACCAGCCGCATTTTTAAATATTTAATAAAGCGATACCAGCAATAGTATCGCTTTCTTTTTATCTTACAGTTCTCAACTTACTAACTTGTCACATGGATATTGTTGATGCAATTATCATAGGCATTATAGAAGGGCTTACGGAATTTCTTCCTGTTTCGTCAACAGGTCATATGATCATCACCAGTTCATTGCTGGGTATTCATAAAAATGAATTCACCAAGCTGTTTGAAGTATCCATACAGCTTGGCGCTATCCTCGCTGTAGTGATATTATACTGGAGAAAATTCTTTGAGTTCCGTCGCTGGCAATTTTATGCAAAACTTATCGTGGGTGTAATCCCTGCACTGGTGCTTGGTTTTTTATTTTCTGATGAGATAGATGCCATGCTCGAAAGCCCCACCACGGTTGCCGTTTCGATGCTGGTAGGTGGTATTGTTTTGCTATTTATTGATAAGCTTTTTAAACAACCTTCCATCGAATCCGACGACCAGGTGAGTTATGGAAAAGCATTTATGGTAGGTATCTGGCAAACGATCGCGATGATACCCGGTGTGAGCCGTAGCGCCGCTTCCATCATTGGCGGTATGCAACAAAAATTTACCCGCAACCTTGCTGCTGAATTTTCTTTTTTTCTTGCTGTGCCCACCATGTTTGCGGTAACCATTTATTCGTTGTTTCTTAAAGACTGGGGACCCGATGGTTTTACAAGAAAGGGATATGCGATCATTACGGAAACATCACAAAACACAACCGCATTTATCGTTGGCAATATCGTTGCCTTTGTAGTAGCAATGCTGGCGATCAGGTTGTTTATTAATTACCTGAAAGTTTATGGCTTCCGTGTTTTTGGAATCTATCGTATTGTAGCAGGCATTATCCTGTTGATCCTGTTGCTAACGGGTGTGATAGAATAGGGAACGAACAGAGGAACAGAGGAACAGATGAACAGATGAATGTAGAACTTCGAAATTCATAATTCCTTGTTCGATATTCGAAATTCATATTGCCCTTATCCCTAACTTCAATGCTACAATTAAGGCTTATGCAAACCGCTTCTAAAAAAGTAGTGAACGGATGGGCGATGTATGACTGGGCAAGTTCTTCTTATAATCTTGTTATTACTTCCACTATTTTTCCCACCTATTTTGAAGCCATCGCGGTTGACAACGCTGCTGTATCCAAAACCACGGTGACTTTTCTTGGCCGGCAATTTGAAAATTCGGCGCTCTATAATTATGCTATCGCATTAGCGATGCTGATCGTAGCCATCATGTCGCCCCTGCTTTCTTCCATCGCGGATTACAAAGGCAATAAAAAGAATTTTCTCAATTTCTTTCTTACGCTGGGTAGCATAGCCTGTGCTGCTATGTTCTTTTTTAGCAAGGACACGCTGGGTTTAGGCATCGCGGGGATCATCATTGCCTGTGTAGGTTTTTGGGGCGGGCAAGTTTTTTATAATTCCTTTTTACCAGAGATCGCTGCTGTAGAAGATCGTGACCGGATCAGCGCAAAAGGTTACGCTTACGGATATGTTGGAAGTGTGTTGCTACAACTTGTTTGCTTTGTATTTGTCATGATGCCCGCCACATTTGGCATCACAGAAGGAAGAGGCGCGCAAATATCATTCTTGCTGGTAGGCATCTGGTGGTGGAGCTTTGGCCAGTTTGCATTAAGTCGTTTACCCAAACCTGTACCGGCCGGCACCGGCGATCTTCAGCAAAACATCGTTTCAAATGGATATAAAGAATTGCGTAAAGTTTGGAACCAGGTGAAGCAGATGCCAAAATTGAAACGTTTCCTGCTTTCTTTTTTCTTTTACAATATGGGAGTGCAAACGGTAATGCTGGTTGCCGCCATTTATGGAAAAGGAGAATTGAAACTTCCTACTACTAACCTGATCGTTGCCATATTGATCATTCAACTGATAGCTATTCCGGGTGCATTAGCTATCTCGAAACTATCGTCGAAAATTGGCAATATCAAAACCTTAATGTTGTTGGTAGCGATATGGATCCTTCTTTGTTATGCTGCTTATAGTATGCCTGTTGGCGGAGTGTATGAATTCTATGCATTAGGGGCCGCTGTCGGTTTTATTATGGGAGGCATTCAATCATTGAGCCGCTCCACTTATTCCAAACTAATGCCTGAAACAAAGGACACCACTTCCTTCTTTAGTTTTTTTGACGTTACAGAAAAATTGGCTGCCGTGTTGGGCATTTTCACCTTTGGCTATATAACTGAACTTACCGGTTCACAAAGAAGCTCGACGATTGCTTTGGCAACATTCTTTGTTATAGGCTTATTGTTGCTGTTCTCCACGAATGCTGCTAAAACAACAAAAGAATGAGGCCTTCCTGCCGGGGGTTAGAACCTGGTAGTTGAAAATATCTAAATTGAAATGTAATGAAGCTCTATTCCGTCAATACCGGTTATTTCAAACTCGATGGCGGCGCTATGTTTGGCGTAGTTCCGAAAAGCGGCCTCCCCAAGCCCCTCCCAAGGAGGGGTTTTAGAACCCTATAGCCGGAAATTTCTAAACTATGATTTAATGAAACTTTACTCTGTCAATACAGGTTATTTCAAACTCGATGGCGGCGCTATGTTTGGTGTGGTTCCCAAAAGCATCTGGAATAGGATCAATCCAGCTGATGAAAACAATATGTGCTCCTGGGCACTTCGTTCATTGTTGATCGAAGATGGTGACCGATTGATACTGGTGGATAATGGCATGGGTGATAAACAGGATGACAAATTTTTCAGCTATTATTTTATGCATGGTGATGACACATTGGAAAAGTCATTGGCAAAACATGGCTTTCATCATAATGATATAACCGACGTTGTTCTCACTCACCTTCACTTTGATCATTGCGGTGGCAGCATTGTTCGTGAAGGAGAAAAACTGGTTCCTGCTTTTAAAAATGCAACCTACTGGAGCAATAAGGCACACTGGAACTGGGCCGTTTATCCCAATGAAAGAGAAAAAGCATCTTTCCTTAAAGAAAATATCCTCCCGATTGAAGAAAGCGGTCAATTGAAGTTTGTGGAAGTAGCTGAAGTGAATGATGGGAAATTAGGTGAGACTGTTTTTACAGACAATATTTCATTTCGTTTTGTCAATGGCCATACTGATGCCATGATGCTGCCTCAAATAAAATACAAGGACAAGACAATTGTTTATATGGCGGACCTGCTGCCGTCACAGGGGCATATTCCCCTGCCCTATGTAATGGCTTATGACATGTTCCCACTCACTACATTAAATGAAAAGAGATCGTTCTTACGTGAAGCAATAGAAAATGATTATGTTCTTTTCTTTGAACACGATCCGGTCCATGAATGCTGCAACCTGCATCAAACAGAAAGAGGGATAAGGCCCAACGATCTTTTTAAACTTGAAAGCCTTTAATTATTTTCTTTATTACTGCTAAAGATCTTCCGGATACTTAATATAAGAAGACTTCCCACAATCGCCGGCACTATCAGGTTAACGAGCCAGATGCTCATCGTTGTCATTAATATGCCGAGATTGTTTGCGCTGAACAGGCCGATCAGTTTAAGGCTCACTTCACCGCGAAGCCCCAATTCAGCCAATGCAATGGTAGGGATCACCGCCATCACCAAAAAACAAATGCTCACCGACCACAAAACCTGCAGCCATGAAATGTCAACATCAAATAACTGAAACAGTAAATAGTATTGAACAATAAAAACAAAGAATCGCATAGCGGATAATAAAAGCAGGCGGCAGAGTAATCCCGTATCAAAATCATTTAATGCACTGACGAGATAAGCGAATTTATTATTCGGGAACCGATCCGCCCAACCAGTGAGCCAGTGCAGGCGGAAATAAAACAATGTAATAACCAATAATGCTGCCAGCACTCCATAGATCAACACTTCCATCCAAATAGAAGAAATGATCTTAGTGGCTTCAATATTGTCCCTTAGAACTACAAGACCGATCAACCCCATCAGCAATGTAATAATGATCTGGCTAATACTCCCAACGATAGTAACTGAGATCGTTCGTAAGCGATTGCCTTCATTCATATAAAGTATCCGTCCAAAATATTCCCCGATCCTGTTAGGCGTACTAACTGAAAAAGAAACGCCCGACAAGACAGCTTTGAAAGCCTTAAAAAAGCTGATCTGTTGTACTGAACGGATCGAGGTTCTCCATTTAATGGCTTCAAGACTCCAGTTAACGATCATCAATGCAACTACGGCAACCAGGTTTACTATCATTGGGCTATTGAAAGAGTCAACTATCCGCTTCCAGGCTTTCTCCAGGTCCTCCTGTTTTTGTATCTGCCGGTAAATGGACCATGATAACCACAAAAACAAAAGTGGCCCGAGGAAATAGTTGATAAAGATTTTGATATTTTTGGTCAGTTTCATTAACCCGTCGCTTGCTTATAAAACGATCTGTAAAAATACTGTGCTCTTGCAAAAACCCGGCAAAATAATACTTGGCATTGATCCCGGAACCCTGTTGATGGGATATGGTATCATTGAAGTGCATGGATCTGTTGTGCGGATGAAAGAAATGCATGTGCTGCGTTTGTCCGGCAAAAAAGATAATCATGAGCGATTGCAGCTGATCCATCAAAAAGTAGAGGAGCTGATCAAAAAATTCAAGCCGACAGAGTTTGCGATCGAAGCGCCCTTTTTTGGAAAGAACGTGCAAAGTATGCTTAAGCTGGGAAGGGCGCAGGGCGTTGCCATTGCCGCGGCGATGAGCGCCGGTTTGCCGGTAACAGAATATTCTCCCAAAAAAGTAAAGCAATCCGTTACGGGAAATGGTAATGCTGATAAAGAACAGGTGTGGAAGATGCTAAAACAGTTATTATCGCTTAGCGAAGAAAGACCCAGTTCATTTGACGCCACAGATGCATTAGCCGTAGCCATGTGTCATTATTTCCAGGTCAATTCGGTGTTGTCAAAAAACGGAAAAGCGTTTAAAGGATGGGATGATTTTATCAAAAAGAACCCACAACGCATTTTGAAGCGATAGCTTATAAAGCAGCTAATATTCTTTCCTGCACTTTTTTCAAATTTTCATCAGACGCTTTTGG
>DASVNY010000385.1:0-4046 GCA_036383615.1 Chitinophagaceae bacterium | reverse complement strand
CGCTTCAGGACCGACTCCTTTAAAATAATACCCTATGGCACCGAAAACAATACAAGGCAATATGACGATCAGAAAGATATGCAACAATGAAAGATCGCCTGGCTGCAATGGCTTACGAGTATCATAGTCTCTATAATGTTTTGTGCCAATGATGAACACTATCACGCCAATGAACATGCCTACACCCGCCGCAATAAATGCCGCCCCATAACCATCTACATTTAACAGTGCTGCTCCAAAAAAATTACAAACAAAGGCACCGATATTAATACCCATGTAAAAGATATTATATCCCTCGTCTTTTTTAACTCGGTATTCAGGCGTAGAATAGACATTCCCCAACAATGTAGAGATGTTTGGTTTGAAAAAACCGTTTCCAATTATCACGAGGGCCATAGATAAATAAAGCATGGAAATGGTATTCACACTCATCAGGCAATAGCCAGCTCCCATAAGCAAACCTCCCAATATGATCGATCTTCGATATCCCAGATACCTGTCTGCAATCAATCCGCCCAAAAAAGGAGTAAAGAATACCAATGCAATGAAAGTGCCGTACAAACTAGCCGATTCCTTCTCATCCATATTAAATCCCTCGGAAGCGTCTTTTAAATAAAATGTAAAAAGTCCGATCATCAGGTAATAACCGAACCGCTCCCACATTTCAGAGAAAAATAAAAAAGGCAGGGCTTTAGGATGTTTATTCCACATGGAAGAAGTATTTAGGGTGAATCGTTAGCTATTGAGAATTGAGCATTGAACATTGGGTATTGAATATTTTCTTCTACTAATGCTCGATGTTCAATACTCAATGTTCAATTTTCAAATATTACTATCCGGTAAGTATATCGATTAATCAGTTCCTGTTTTATCCCTGACTATCTGGTTCAATGATTTTACTTTAGAAAAGATCAGCAGTCCACCAAGTATAGCAGCTACTGCGATGATGCCAAAGAATACTCTTTTATCTGGCATCTTATCCCAAAAGCTGGCCATCACACCTGCCACTTTACCACCAAGTGAAGTTGACAAGAACCATCCTCCCATCATCAAAGCAGTTAATCGTTGTGGCGCAAGCTTTGAAACAAAGGAAAGACCAATAGGGCTTAAGCATATTTCACTTACAGTAAAGACACCATAGGTTAAAAATAACCAGAAGGAGGATGTTTTATGAGTATAGATACTTGGCACCGACATTACAGCAAAAACCATAACTAACGCACTCAGCCCTGATATTACCAATGCCCATGCGAATTTGCTTGCTGTAGTAACGGGTTTTCCCCGTCGGGCCATATATGCAAAGAATGCGATTATTAAAGGAGTGAGTAAAACAATGAATCCTGGATTAATAGATTGATACAACTCTGAATTAGCCAATTTCGCCTGCCCATCCTTTGGCCAGTCATCTTGGGGAACATTATTGAAATAAGGGTCAGGGCCGATTGCCTTTACCGCATTCCCTGAATCATCGGTTACTACTCGCATATATGAATCTACTTTGTCCGTTTCTCTTGGCGAGGTTCCGACCGTTTCTAACATATATATATAATCAGCAGGCTTTTCAAGCACTTTGGGCATTTCCCTATTAGTATGAGATTGAGCCCAAATTGTTAGACCCGTCGAGTTCTGATTATATATCGTCCAGAAAATGATTGAAACTGTAAAAATGAATAATAATGCTCCGATGCTTCTTTTCTCCTCTTTGTTTCCTTTCCGCCACAAGTTGGTATAAAAGACAATAACTGGTATGCAGGCAAATATGAAAGCATCCGTTGCATCGCTACCAAAAATATTACCTCCTGGATTTGCTTTACTTGTTGTTCCCATCACAAACCAGCCAATCGCTGCGAATATGATCATTGGGATAAATACTGACCCAAGGATCTTAGAAGTTGACATATCACCTGGCTGCATTGGCTTCTTAATATCATACTCTTTTACATGCTTGAGATTAAAAGCCAACCATATAAGACCAATGATCAAACCAATCCCCGCAGTTGCAAAAGCATAACGCCAGTCATATTTATTTCGCATGATGGCTGCAATGAAATTGCACACAAGGGCGCCCACATTAATACCCATATAAAAGATATTATACGCATTATCTTTTAATGGTTTCCGTTCCTCGGTATTATACATATTCCCCAGTATTGTAGAAATATTGGGTTTAAAAAAGCCATTACCAATTATAATAAGCCCTAAAGAAACATACATTGCAGTGTCACCAGGTAGTGCCAATCCTAAATACCCCGCTGCCATTAAAGAGCCGCCCAGGAAAATTGATTTAAGGTATCCGAGATACCTGTCGGCCAACAAACCTCCAATAAATGGGGTGAGATATACTAACGCAATAAATGTTCCTACAACATCTGACCCCATTGCGTTGGACATGCCTTTACCACCGCTTGTTGAATTTGTCAGATAAAGAAAAAGTATCCCAACCATCAGGTAGTAACCAAACCGTTCCCACATTTCGGTAAAGAACAGCACCATTAAACCTTTAGGATGTTTGCCAACCTTTGCAGTTTGCGTCATACAAGTTGTTTTAAATTAATCAGAGAAGTTAACCGTTACAATTGACCAAAATACAGAAAAATGACCACTCGCTGATTTTTTCAACTTATCTTTAAAATTCATACCGATATTCGCAACCAATCGAACTGTAGCACCCATGCGGATTCTCCTTTTAGGCTCTGGAGGCAGGGAACATGCCCTCGCCTGGAAACTCAATCAAAGTGTTTGGGCCAATCCATTATATATAGCTCCGGGCAATCCCGGCACCGCTCTATGTGGCAATAATGTTGATCTGGACATCAGCGACTTCAATGCCATCAGCGAGTTTTGTATCAAAGAAAAGATCGAGATGATCGTGGTTGGTCCCGAAGAACCATTGGTGAATGGTTTATATGAACATTTTAAAGCCGATGAAGAGCTGAAAGAAATTTTCTTTATCGGCCCCTCCAAACAGGGCGCACAGCTCGAAGGCAGTAAAGCCTTCGCCAAAGAATTCATGATGCGGCACAATATCCCTACGGCTGCCTATCGTGAGTTCACCATGAATAATTATGCGGAAGGAATAAAATATTTACAACAGCACACATTACCCATCGTGATCAAAGCCGATGGATTGGCTGCCGGCAAAGGCGTAGCTATCTGCAACAACCATGTGGAAGCTATCGCGGAGTTTGAGCTGATGTTGCAGGAAGGAAAATTTGGTGAAGCCAGCAAGAAAGTGGTGGTCGAGCAATTTCTCGAAGGCATTGAATTAAGTGTATTCGCCATCACCGATGGAAAAAATTACCTGATACTTCCCGAAGCAAAGGATTATAAACGTATTGGTGAAGGTGACAAGGGTTTGAACACCGGTGGCATGGGTGCTGTAAGCCCATTGCCATTCGCCACGCCGGGTTTTATGTATAAAGTGGAAGAGCGGGTGATCAAACCAACCATCAATGGCTTACATAAAGAAGGTATCGAATACACCGGTTTTGTTTTCTTTGGCTTGATCAATGTAAATGGCGATCCTTATGTGATCGAATATAATTGCCGAATGGGTGATCCTGAAACAGAAGTGGTGATGGCAAGACTGGAAACGGACCTCGTGGGTTTATGCGTGGCCGCTACGCAAAAAGAACTCGACCAGGTGCAATTAAGAGTTGACCCAAGAGCCGCTGCAACGGTAATGGCGGTGAGCCGCGGTTATCCTACCGGTTATGAAAAAGGATACGAGATAATCGGGCTGGACAATAAGTTTGGCAAACAATCACTGGTCTTTCATGCCGGCACAAAAGAAGATGAGGAAGGAAAGATCGTGACCAATGGCGGAAGAGTGCTTTGCGTTACTTCTTATGGAAAAGATATTGCTGAAGCAGTTGACACTTCTTTAGATATACTGGACCATATCCGTTATGACGGCATCTACTACCGCACGGATATTGGATACGAATTCCGGTAGGCAGGATGTATGATGGCTGATGTATGATGTCCGATTTAGGTTGGCTGCCGTGACACGAATACCCCTCCACCTTTTAGATTCTTTATTTTAC
>DASVNY010000384.1:0-8418 GCA_036383615.1 Chitinophagaceae bacterium | reverse complement strand
GTATATTATCATTCTTATCATGTGCCGGCGTTATTTTTAATGCACCTGTACCAAACTCAGGCGTTACATATTCATCAGCAATAATGGGTATCCTGCGATTGATGATCGGAACGATCACTTCTTTGCCGATCATATGCTGATAGCGTTCATCGTTGGGATGAACACAGATAGCCACATCACCCAGTATCGTTTCAGGGCGGGTGGTGGCAACCGTTATACCACCATCACCTTCGGCAAGCGGGTAGCGAACGAAATATAATTTGGAGTCAACATCTTTAAAGATCACTTCTTCATCACTCAAAGCGGTTTGACTGGCCGGATCCCAGTTCACCATTCTTTTGCCACGATAGATCAAACCTTTATTATACAGGTCGATGAATACTTTGATAACAGCATTGTAATAATCATCATCCATTGTAAAGGATGTTCTGTCCCAATCAAGGCTGCAACCCAGCTTTTTTAATTGCTGCAGAATGATGCCACCATATTTTTCTTTCCATTCCCAGGCATATTTTAAGAACTCATCACGGCTCAATGATGATTTGCTGATGCCTCTTTCACGAAGCATCTGCACCACTTTGGCTTCGGTAGCAATGGAAGCATGATCGGTTCCCGGAACCCAGCATGCATTTTTTCCCTGCATTCTCGCACGACGGATGAGAATATCCTGGATAGTATTATTAAGACAATGCCCCATGTGCAGGATGCCTGTCACATTGGGAGGGGGGATAACTATTGTATAAGGTTCCCTGTCATCAGGAGTGCTGTGGAAGTACTGTTTGTCCAGCCAATGCCGGTACCATTTTTCTTCTGCGGCCTTATGCTCAAAATTTTTCGACAATTCCATAAGGCCGCAAATTTACCGGCTTTTGCGTAGATGGCGAAGGATGGTGGCTGGGTGGAGAGGCGGTATCTCGTATTTTCTCAGGGTGTCATGTTTTTTATCTCGTTACATACATAGTGGCGGTCATTATGTACTTCGACAATGGCATGCGTTACTTCTTCAAAAGGGGAGCCCTTGGTAATAAATCCTTTGGCGCCAAGAGCAATCATCCGGTTAGCGTAAGAGGGTTGGTTATTCACGGATATGCCGATAACTTTTAACCGGGGGTTTTCTTCAAGCACTCTGCGGGTAACCTCAAACCCATTCATCGGCTGCATATTTATGTCAACAAGCAGGATATCGTGATCAACCTCACCTATTTCTTTTACTGTATCCTCGCCATTTTCAAATTCACGGATCACTTCAAAACGGGGATCATAACTCAGCAAAAGACTCCAGGATTCACGGGCAAGTTTATGGTCATCCACTAGGACAATCCGGATGGTGTTAGTATTCATTAGCAGTTAACAGATTGTTTTTTAGTTAATTAAGGCCATTTGTATGTCCCGGAAAACTAAAATCGGTCATCGAAAATATAATAGTAAAAATACTGAAAACCTAAAGTAGTATTACTAAGTTGAATTACCAAGCTCAGCTACAGACTTTTTTTGAGAATGGGGAAAACTGAAACCTGCAAAAAAACGCAAACAGATAAGCTGAGTATATGACGACAAGTATAGAACAGGTCTTGCTTTTATAAAACCTTTCCGCTATTATTTTTGCGAGTATTTTTATCAACAACTAAATCAAACTGATGAAACGAGAACTTACTTCCTGGTATAGCCCTTCGCTGAATAAAGATATGCCGATCGCTACTTATGGCGATTATGGTTTTGCTCTCCTGCTTGTACCTACCGCGGCGGCCGACTATCTCGAGTATGAACGTTTCCAGTTAATGGATCATATTGCTCCTTTTATCGAAGCGGGTAAGGTGAAAGTGTTTTCAATTGATAGTATCAATAATGAAAGCTGGCTTAATAATAATATGAACCCACGTGATAAATCCATTCGTCACCAACAATGGAATAATTATGTGTTCAACGAAGTGGTGCCCTTCATTCGCAACAGGACCAGCGCTGAAACTCCTATTATCACCTGCGGCGCTTCATTTGGGGCTTTACATAGCATGAATCTTTTTTTAAAGAGACCCGATCTCATTAATGGCGTTATTGCAATGAGCGGTGTGTATGATCTGACCGAATACACCAAGGGACATTATGATGATGATGTTTATTTCAACAGCCCGATGCATTTCATGCCGAATCTCTCCGATCATACTATTCTGGAACAAATTCGTCAAAGCCGGCATATTCATATTCTCACCGGTAGCGGCAATTACGAAGATCCTGCTGCGAGTGGTCGTTTTGCAAAAGTGTTATACGATAAAGGTATCTGGTATGAACTGGATGTGTGGGGCGCTGAATGGCCACATGATTGGAACACGTGGCGGTCGATGCTGCCACATTACCTGGGAAGCAGGTTCTGATGAACAGAAGAACAGAAGAACAGAAGAACAGAAGAACAGATGAACAGATGAAGTCGGTTCGGAGCTCATGGCTCGCAGCTCATAGCTCACGGCTCATAGCTCATGGCCCATAGCTCACGGCTCATAGCTCATGGCTCGCAGCTTTCTTTAATAAGCTCGTAAATTCTTTTCCTTTTATCATTCTCGCGCCGAGGCTTTCGAGGTATTGGGTATAAACCTGGCAATCGATAAGTTCAATGCCTTGCTGTTTTAAGTATTGAACATATTTAATGAACGCATAACGGGAAGCATTACTGGTTTTGCTGAACATGCTTTCTCCAAAAAATACTTTACCAAGTCTTATTCCATAGAGGCCACCAACCAATTCTCCATCTTTCCATACTTCAGCGCTATGAGCATAACCCAGCTTATGCATTTTTGTATAGGCTTTTTCTATTTCATCTGTTATCCATGTTCCCTCCTGGCCGGGTCTTGTTATTTTTTTGCACTGATGTATGACCTGGGAGAAAGCTTTATTGATTGTAAATTCAAAAGCTTCTTTGTTCAGCAGAGGCTTTATGCTTTTGCTGATCTTTAATTCACCGGGAAAAAGTACAAAACGTGGATCTGGGCTCCACCATAATATATGATCACCTTCATACCAGGGAAATATCCCGTTTTGATAAGCCAGCAATAGTCGTTCGGGTGAAAGATCACCACCCATTGCCAGCAATCCATCGGGTTCTGCTAAATGTGTTGGAGGAAAAATAAGTTCTTTATCGAGAACAAAAAGGGGCATGATGAAGAAACTATTCAGCGATCACTTCCACTGTTGCATTGATACCTCTTTCAGTAATGGCATCGCACATGGGTTTTAATTCTTCATAAGAACCTTGCTTAACGCCATATTTTCCATGAAAGTGTATGATATAAGAACATTGTTCAGCCTGTTCGTAGCTATGATGACATATTTCCACCAATGCATCGATCACCCATTCAAAAGTATTTACCTCGTCATTCCATACGATAAGATTGCAAGGTTCCTCGTGACTCGTAAGCACGTCGGTCTCGTCAAAAGTGGAGGTTGATATTTCGGTCTTTGTCATTGCCATCGGTAGCAAAAGTAAACATTCTCTTTTGTGATTGGTAGTGAAAATTGTACTTTGAGTCAAACTAATTGTATGGGAAAAATAACCGGCCTGGGTGGCGTATTTATTAAAACCAAGGACGCCAAAGCATTGGCGGCCTGGTACCAGGAGTATCTGGGCATTGACTTTAATGGAAATGTGTATAAAGATTTTTCATTGACAGATGAAAGCGGTAAAGTTCTGCCCGGGTCCAATGTGCTTTCCTTCTTTAACAGCAATTCAGATTATTTTTCTCCCAGTGAAAAACAAACCATGCTCAACCTGCGGGTAAGTGGTCTTTTTGAATTGCTGGAAGAATTAAAAAGCAAAGGCGTTACGATAGTAGGGGAGCCCATGGATGAATCATATGGGAAATTCGGATGGATACTCGACCCGGAAGGAAATAAGATTGAATTGTGGGAACCGGTATGAACAGAAGAACAGATGGACAGATGAACAGAGGAACAGATGAAGTAGCGTTTGAACTATCGGTCTCGAAGCTCATGGCTCGCGGCTCATGGCTCATAGCTCATAGCTCGCAGCTTATTAAAATGGATACCCGATCCCCAGGTTGTAAATGATATTATCTCTTCTCCATGATTTGCTGCCAAAATCCATTTTGCTGATCACCCATCGCTCACCTTCGGGTAAGTAAGGTTTGCGAAACGGAACGGCAATATCGAGTCGCACAACAAGAAAAGTAATATCAAAACGGAAACCGACGCCACCACCGACTGCCAACTCTTTTAAGAAATCACCTGAGAATTTAGCGCCGGGCTTATCAGGGTTTTCATTGAACAACCAGATATTTCCCGCATCAACAAATAAAGCTCCATGCAAAAAGTTTATTAAACGTACTCTTAGCTCCGTATTCAATTCCAGTTTTATATCACCTGATTGATCGGGCAAAAAGAAATTGGAGATCGGTGCCTGGAAAGTTCCCGGCCCCAGCGAACGGGTCCTGAATGCACGAAGACTATTGTTTCCTCCAATAAAAAATTGTTTGATAAAAGGAAGTTCTCTCGAGTTGCCATAGGGAAATCCTACGCCAATGATCAAACGATTGGCCCATGCGCTATTGGGAGATAGTTTAAGATAACGCCGCACATCCGATTCCAGCTTGATGTATTGTGAAAAGGGAGCACCAAAAAGATTTTTTTGATTGCCATTGTTCACATTGGCTTTTGTGATAAGACCGGCGATATTTCCCGAAAGATCAATCGTTCCACTGAAATACGTTCCGCTGAAATACCTGCCTTTAATAGGACTTTGTTCTTTTAGCTCATTGTACGTGTATTTATAATCGCTGCCGAGTATGAATTGTTTTTCTACTGCTTTCATGAGGCTGGCGTTATTGGCAGCACTGTCTTTAAATAATTGGGTGATCACCACCGGTTGCGCATAATTAATATTAATAGGATGGAACTGGTGCTCTGTTTTGAAATTCTGTCTCCACAAATAACCAAAACTGCCCCTGAATGATTGCATGCTGTATAATTTCTGTTTGCGCAGCAGGTCATAGCCAAGCAGGATCTGCGTGTGGGGAACATAGCCTCCTTTTGTGTTTAATTTGAGATTGACGAAGGGAACATAGAAGCGGGGGAAATCCAGGCCCGTTTCAAAACCGGCGCCAAATGTATTAAAGCCCCTCGCTTTTCCGCCAAACTGCACTTCAAAACTTGCATTGGCATTAATGGAAAATAAAACACCGCTTTTGAAAGTATTACGGTTTTTCCACCCGATCGTAATAGATGAACCGGTAAGGTTATTTGATTTTGTACTGGCGTTTAGTTCGGCCCTTAATGATCTTTTGGGAAGAGGAGTTAGATAATAGTAAGCATTTAGCAAGGCTGAGTCGCTGCCGGGCACTCTTTCAAAACGGTTCTTAACGAATTTAAAAAGACCTAAACTCACCAGGCGGTTAATCGTTTGTATATGATCAGTGCGGTTATAAACATCACCCGGATCAAATTGCATGGACTGCGTAAATAATCTTGGTTTGTAGCGTTTGCGCTGGTCAACTACATAGTATCCTTCATAGTATTCAGCGTTTGCTTTACTCGTATCAGCATGCGGGGCATCGAGACGGTAATTGGGAAGAATATACACTTCATTGATCCGGTAAGGTTGCAGTGACTCTGGTGGAGTATTGGGTTTAACCTTTAAGAAAAGACTTACTTTATTATTGCCGGTTGTACTATCGGCCTGCGCAATGATATAGTCGGAATCAAAGTAAAAGAAACCATTTTCTTTTAAATGCCCGTCAATTCGTATCCTTTCATCTTTTATCACGGCGAGATCAAAGGGGTCACCAGGCTTAAGCAATGTTTTTGAAGCAACACCCGTAATTGTTCTTGACACTACAGTGCTATTAGAATCAAACCGCACATCATTGATCACATACTGCACACCCGGTTTGACAGAATAAGTTGCTCTTGCTTTTTTTCCCCTGATGGTTGTGTCTCCTTCAACAAAAGCATTGAAGTAGCCGCGGTTCTCCAAACCTGTTTGCAACACTTTACTGTTGCGGTCAAGGTCAACCTGGCTCAGCAATACCTGTTCTTCACCTATTTTTCTGCCAATTGATTTGGGTAAATAATTATAGGCCCAAAGCTTGGTGCGCATGCCGAGTGTTTTTGTATTGGGCTGTGGTCTTGTTAAAGAAACCAATTCTTTGCGCATGTTTCTTCTTTGCCTTGCCGTCATCGAGCTATCTTCTACTTTTACTGAAACACCCACAAAAAGGGCATCACCTGCAGGCACTTTTCGCAGGTTGCTGCAAGAATAAAAAATAAAGATCAGGGTTGATAATAGTATAAAATAACAATGTTTCATTGCTGGTTCAAGTTTCGCCTGCGTTCCTGTCGCTCCTGCCTTTTTCTGCTGCTTTGAAATATTTGCCGGAAACGATTGTAATCAAGCGTTACAACAAATCCTACTCCCGTTTCAATCACATAGCCTTCCAGCACTCCGTAATAATCATTTTTTCTGTATGTTCTTAGAATATAGCGGCCATCCCTGCTGATCTTATAATCCAATGCAACATCCCCGGCAATATTGTTGCCCTCATGTTTTGCCTGTGATCCTTCAATAGCAAAATTGCTTCCCACCGTCACGGTTAACCGATCATTCAACAAACGTTTTGAGAGACCTACATTCAGGTCAGTACGATTGTTTTTCTGCCCGCTGGTATAATCTTCATACGATTGAACACTGAATTGCAGATCAACACCGGCGATCAGGTCGGCTGCCAGCCTGTTCAATTGCTCAGTTAATAAACGGCTCACACTTTGCCTTGCGAGGTGAGCGGGATCGAATGTGCTATTCATTCCGGAGAATGGATTATCAGCCACAAAGCGATTCAATAGCAATAAAGAGAAAACCTGTTTGTTCATATCGCCTTCTTCCTGCCGCAGCTGTTCAAGCCGGGTTTGCACATTGGTAACAAGATCCTGCGATACGCCATAGCTTTTGTCATTGGGAAGTACGATGTCAAAACTGAAAACAGGTTCCATGAGATTACCTTCCATTCGAAGCATTACTTCAAAAGGCAAACGTTGTAAGTAAGTATTTCTTTGCTCGACAGTGCTCTCGCTTAATTGATTTTTCACGAGGTCGATTGGCGATACAGTAGCGATATATTTAGCTCTTACATCCACCGTAGCCTTGGTAGGTTCGCCTTCCCAGGTGATGCGGCTGCCTTTTTGAATATCAAATCTTCTCTTCAGCAGGTTAAACGATAACTCATAGGCGCCGCTTTCGAGTTCGAATGTTCCTGCCAATGTCAATCGCCCGCTTCGATCGCTGCCCGCTGTAAGAAGAGTGGTGCCTCTTATATTGATAAAATCACCATTGCCTTCATCGATGATCAATGTAAAGTCAGCTTCTTTACTTGTTTCAATGATCATGGACACATCAACGCCTTCAAACAGATCGATGTAGATAGAATCATTAGTGAGAAACAGGGAGTCATTGGGCGAATTGAAGTTGACAAATTCGACAATACCTTCTCTTCGAACAATAGTTGGCTCCTTTTGCGGGAGCACCACCGTCATTTTTGTTTTTTCATTGACGGTAATCCTGCCATCAATGGCCGGGAGACTTTCGGTTCCTGTAATAGCAAGATTAGCGTCAACATATAACTGACCGTATAGTTCCTTGTTTTCTTTTTTTGTAGTATGTAATAACCTGAAATTATTGGTGCGAAGCCTGGTGTCAAACTGGAAATGGTTAAAGTCGGTGCTGGCAATCTTTCCATCCATTCTCATTTCGTTGCCGGCAGAATCTTTTATGATAAAATTGCTGAGAGTGATCCCTTCGCCACTGATGCTGATCTTCTCATTATCGATAGCGAAATGATCGTTGATATCCTTAATACCAAATACAGTATTATTAAAATTGATATATCCCTTTATAACAGGCCGTGTAATACTGCCAGTAATATGAAAATCGCCATTCATTGTGCCGGATGCATTATAAATAACATCATTTGAAAACGCCTGCACAGTGCTGGCCGATAGTTTTCGCAGGTTCACATCAAGATCGAGGTTATTGCTTCCTGCATAAGGACGATAGGTTCCATCCACGTCAAGATCATTTTCCCGGCCGCTAAGTGTTGCAGCAACTGAATAGGTATCGCCGATCCTGTTATTTACGATCAAATGCAGGTTGCCTGTGGTATCATTTTTTATCCGCAGATCATTTACGGTAACGTCGGCAGTAAAAACAGGTCGTGGATTCAATTGTTCCAATACGATATTGCCATTTAAGATGCCATCCGCTAATGTCGAGTCAGCTTGTATGAGCCCGGTGATGGTTAATAACTGAAAATTGCTAAAGCTTGCACGCAGCGGAGCATTCCGTTGTGCCGAACTACTTTCGATCCTTAGTTGCTGTGCTCCGTTTGATAAAAGAAAATCATTGATCGTAATATTATTGCCATT
>DASVNY010000383.1:0-2867 GCA_036383615.1 Chitinophagaceae bacterium | reverse complement strand
ACCAGCGGGAACTTTTTTTGAGACATGTTGCGCAAACCTCTGTGGCTCCCTTGGCGCTTGAAATTGTAAAGGCCGAAGGTTGTATGCTGTACGATGCCTCGGGAAAAGAATATATCGACCTGATCGGTGGAATCAGTGTGGCGAATATGGGCCATCGCCACCCCAAAGTGATAGAAGCGATACAAAAACAACTGGACGCTTATCTCCATATCATGGTCTATGGTGAGTTTGTAGAAACACCACAAGTACAATATGCAAAATTGCTGACCGACCATTTACCGGCAACGCTAAACTCCGTCTATTTTACCAACTCAGGGGCCGAAGCAGTGGAGGGCGCTATGAAACTGGCCAAGCGAACCAGCAACCGAACGCAGATCGTTGCTTTTAATAACTCTTATCACGGCTCTACACAGGGCGCATTGAGTGTGATGGGAGATGAGTACTGGCGCAATGCTTTCAGACCTTTGCTGCCCGATGTGCTCCACTTACAATACAATTCTTTTGAATCATTAAATGAAATAACTGAACAAACCGCTTGCGTAATTGCCGAGACCATCCAGGCTGAAGCGGGTATTATTGCTCCTTCTAAAAAATGGATGCAGTTATTACGAAAAAAATGCACGGAGACCGGAACCTTGCTGGTACTTGATGAGATACAAACCGGTCTTGGGCGAACAGGAAAGCTTTGGGGTTTTGAACATTTTGATATCGTTCCCGATATTTTATTATTGGGAAAAGCATTGGGTGGCGGCATGCCCTTGGGCGCATTTATCGCTGATAAAAAACTGATGGATGCATTCACAGAAAACCCGGTGCTGGGACATATCACCACTTTTGGTGGTCATCCTGTTTGCTGTGCAGCGGGCCTGGCGGCGATGAAAGCATTGCTGGAAGAGGGGTGGATGGAACAGGTGAAGCCGAAAGAAGAATTGCTTCGAAGTTTATTGAACCATCCCAAAATAAAGACCCTTCGTTCATTTGGGTTATGGATGGCTGTGGAATTTGATTCCTTCGAAACGAATAAGAAAGTGATCGATACCTGTATTGCCAATGGCGTGCTCACGGACTGGTTCCTGTTTGCTTCCAATAGTCTCCGGATATCTCCTCCCTTAACAATAACAAGCGATCAACTACAAAAAGCGGCTACCGTTATCCGTACGGTCGCAGGTAATTAAAATTTGTTATATGTGTTCTAAAAACTAATTTTAGAAAACAACCAACTAAAATTTCAGCTTATGAGAAAAGTATTCTTTCTGCTGGCTGCTTTTGCAGTCTTTGCTACGGCATTTGCTTCCGTAAGCCCCGAACCAAAATCATCCACCCCTGTCCTGAGAGCAGATAAAATAATGATCCCACTCGGGAAATCGGGTTATTTGATCTCTTTGCAGGATCTCTCTGTCATCAAATTAAAAACGCTGGAGTCTATTACCGGCAAAAAAATGAATCTCTTCGAAAGACTGGGATTTAAAGCCGCCCAGAAAAAATTGCGAAACAACATCAACCCGGATGGAACCATCAATAACAAAAAGCTGGCTAAGCAAATGGGGAAAGCAGCCGATGGCAGCACCGGTTTTCATATCGGAGGGTTTGCATTGGGATTCCTGCTTGGTTTGATCGGCATACTGATCGCATACCTCATTAACGATGATAATAAGAGGAACCGGGTAAAATGGGCCTGGCTTGGGCTTGCCGCGGCGATCATTTTTGTTTTAATATTGGCGGCCTCAGGGTTTGCTATGATATAGACCTGCTATCTTTTTATAGTTAACAGGTTGCTGCAAAACAGCAACCTGTTTTTTTATTCTACTTCCACGATCAGTTCGATTTCTACCGCCATATTATTATGTAATGAACCCATGCCAATTGCCGATCTTGCGAACTTGCCTTTTTTAGATAGTATTCCTGCCCTCATTGATGCTGAACTCAACTACAACCTATCTCAAAAGTCGAATTTTATATATCCCCACAAAAACACGCAGAACACAAAGCAGTCAGGATCAATCAAAATTTCTTTGTGCGCTTCGCGGCTTTGTGGGAAGCAAACACTTTTGAGATAGGTTCTAGTATGTTATTAATGAACTTCGATATGCTTTTACTGGGTAAGGACTAGGCTCCCAACCCCTCCCTCGGTAATTTTTAATTAGAATTTGCACAACTTGCGCGTCGAGACCAAACCCAACAGTTTTTAAACATTTGATATCAGATAAACAACCTTCTTTGTCTACAACAAATTGGACTGAAACGATATGTATTCCCTTTTTAACGCGCCTGTCAACCTTAATTGATTGGTTAAGTTTGTCTTCAAGAGATCGCACCCAGGAAGAATCTCCACCAGGAAAAGCCAACTTGATTTCCACTTTAGTGTAGATCTTTTTTGGTTTTTTTTCTTTTGTAATGGCTACATCTATCCGGCCATAATTTTTAGAATCAGTTTGGCTATAACTTTTAACAATGCATATAAAACATAAGAATATTAATTGGAAATATTTCATAGTCAAATCCTGACAGGTGATTAATCATTCTTCTACCTCCACAATCAACTCGATTTCGACGGCCATATTATTCGGCAGTGAACACATGCCAACAGCCGATCTCGCATGTTTGCCTTTTTCTCCAAATATTTCTACCATTAAATCAGAGAAGCCATTGATCACTTTGGGATGATCTTTAAAATCGCCGTTGCAATTCACCATACCCAGGACTTTTACGATACGCTTTACTTTATTGAGATCACCCAATTCTGCTTTTAATACAGCGAGCTGATTAATAGCGGTCAGTCTTGCGGCTTCTCTTCCTTGTTCAAGCGTTAGGTCAGCGCCAACTTTGCCGGTGATATAGCTGCCATCAGGTTTTGCTGGCCCCTTGCC
>DASVNY010000382.1:0-5190 GCA_036383615.1 Chitinophagaceae bacterium | reverse complement strand
GTTCCTGCATTTTGCATAGGGCAAAAGTACTATTGAATATCCAACAGATGAACAGAGGAACAGGGGAATGCAGAAGTCGGGGCGACAAGCCTTTTAATTTTGGTATGTGCCTCGCTACTGTAATAAAAAATGCCCTGGCCTGGGCCAGGGCATTCAATTTTTTTTGGATTGCTTTTAGTTACCAGCCGGTTTGGTTCCAGCAGGCGCATTAGCACCTTGTTGCAATTGTGGTGGCAATTTCAATTTCAATTTTGTTGCAACCATAATCAGCATATCATCAGTATCAGGAGCCACTAAAAAGGCGTCTTTTGTAAGCACGTGTGTGTATCCTTTTTCTTTGGCTACTGTTTTTACAGCATCATATACTTTTTGATAAACAGGCCCGAGCATTTGATCTCTTTTTCCTTCGAGCACCTGCTGAACATATTGTTGCCAGTTTTGAACAATATTAGCATACTCATCCATTTCACCTCTCATTTGTGATTTTACCTGCTCAGGTAATTTCTTCGTGATAGAATCAGCTCTTAAAATGCTATCCTTACGCTGATATTCGCTAACATAATATGTCAACTGTGGGTTCAAAGAATCTACCTGGAATTTAGGCAACAATGTGTCGATGATCTTTTTTGTTTCGGGCATCAGGGCCACGACGTTGTCGAGGTTGATATAGCCGATCTTCATTTGTGCCGATACACTGCCTGCTACTAACAGTCCCGCCACAACAATAAATAACTTCAACTTTTTCATTTCTTTTTGTTTTGTTTATCCGCCTGTTTTTTTATGGTGGCGGGGTTGCTTTATATGATTCGTTTGGTTAACGAATAGTTGCCTTTAGTCTTTCTTAAAATTCTGAATCATTAATTCCTGATCCCCAGGTCCTTCAACACGTCTTCACTCTTGTCCAGTTTGGGGTCGGCAAAGATAATGGTAATTCCCTCACTTTTGTCGAGCACAAAGTCGTATCCCCGCTGCACCGCCATCTTCTGAACGGCGTTGTAAACCTTATCCTGAACGGGTTTGATGAGTTCCTGCCTCTTTTTGAACAGATCGCCTTCAAAACCAAAGCGTTTGCGCTGAAGATCACGGAGTTCTTTCTCTTTTATAAAAAGCTGGTCCTCTCTTTTTTTCTTCAGGTCATCGCTTAACATCACCTGCTCGGCCTCAAAATCCTTATACATTTTGTCGAGCTCGGCCTGTTTGCCATCGATCTCTTTTTGCCAGTCGGCCGCAATATTATCCAGCGCCTTTTGAGCGTTGCCATATTCAGGCATTTTGTCGAGGATATATCTTGTATCAATGATGGCGTATTTCTGTGCATTCAGGGCAACAGCCAAAAGCATGATGCCGGCAACAAAAAGTATTTTTTTCATACGACTAAAAGTTTTGTTGTTGAAGTTGACGATTATTCTGGTTCGAAACCAAGCATAAAGGTGAACCTTGATGCATTTTTAATTCCTTTCTGACCAGGTTGAATACGATCAAGACCTACGCCATAATCAAATCCAAGCAAACCAAACATCGGCAGGAAGAAACGCATACCCACACCTACACTACGACGAAGTTTGAATGGATTATAATCTTTGAAATTATACCAGCCATTGGCTGCTTCAAAGAAGCTAAGCGCATAGATGGTGCTTCCCGGGTTGGTGACCAATGGGAAACGCATTTCCAATGTGTATTTGTTGAATATGGTAAAGAACTGGCTGGCGTTCTGCTGATCAGGGTTCACTGTCGGATCAGAAGACTGGTAAACCGGATAACCACGATGAGCAATGATATCATAACCCAGCAAACCGAAGTTATTGGTCAAACCGGCATCACCCACCTGGAATCTTTCAAACGGTGAATAATCGAGGTCCCTGGTATAGCGACCCATGAATCCATACTTAGCAGCCATCTTCAACACGAACTGGCGATTCTTTTCTGCACCGAGTGGCCGGCCAATAGGCACATACCATTCAGCATTGAAACGCCATTTATGATACTCCGGAGTTTTGTAAGGATTCGCTGACTTGGCAAGACCTTTATTAAATAAAGAGTAAGGTGGAGTGAATTGAACACTTGCCATGAAATTGGAACCACTTCTCGGGAAAATAGGATCAAATACAGATGAACGTTGCAATGCAATTTTCATACTGATATTATTGGAAGTACCGCTTCTGAAGTTTTGATCAAAGATCGGGTAGTTGAGAAGTTTGTAGTTTGTATAGTTCAGCGAGAAAACAATGCTGAAATAATCATCGGGCCATTTAAGCTGTTTGCCATAGGCCACTGAAATACCCGTTGTTTTTAAATAGTTCGTATCTGATCTGGCTCTATCGATCTGGCCGGTATATGGATCAAACGCATTGGAGAATTTACTGCTGTTGAGACCAATGGTCAATGAGTTTCTTTTCTTACCACCTAACCAGGGTTCCGTGAATGAGAAACTATAAGAACGATAGGCTCTGCCATTTGATTGAACCCTAAGACTTAGTTTCTGTCCATCACCTGTTGGCAACGGATCCCATGCAGATCTTTTCCAGATATTCTTTATTGAAAAGTTGTTGAACGTAACACCCAATGTTCCCGTCAAACCAACACCACCACCCCAACCGGCAGATAATTCTAACTGGTCGGAAGATTTTTCTTCCAGTTTCCAGTTGATATCAACGGTTCCATTCTCAGCGTTGGGAACTACACCTGGATTGATCGTTTCCTGGTTAAAATAATTCAGGTTGGCCAATTCTCTTTGAGAACGGATAAGATCTGAACGACTGAATAATTCGCCGGGCATTGTTCTCAATTCACGACGAATAACATGGTCCTTTGTTTTTTCGTTGCCGGCTATAGTAACATTAGCTATTCTTGCTTGTGGTCCTTCCTTAACACGGATCTCATGATCGATGGTATCATTATACACCCTTGTTTCTACCGGTTCGATCTGGAAGAACAAATAACCATCATCCATATACAAACCGCTGATATCACCACCTTCCTGTGATAATTGTTTACCTAATCGCTTGTTAAGTACATCAAGGTTGTAAATGTCGCCTTTCTGAATGCCAAGGATATTATTGAGTATGGAATCAGAATATTTAGCATTGCCTTTCCAGGTGATATTGCCAAAGTAGTATTGACGACCCTCTTCTACTTTTACATCAATGTTCATATTACCATTCTTGCTGGTATAGATGGCCGTATCAACTATTTGAGCATCACGATATCCCTCTGCGTTATAATAAGCAAGTAATTTTTCTTTATCTTCTTCAAATTTTTTAGGATCGAATTTGGCGGAGCTGAATAGTTTGAAGCGGAACCAGGGGTCAACCAGCTTTTTTGTTTTGCTGAGTGAAAGAAAGCCCCAGTCTTTTGCATATTGTTTGAAAGAATAAGTTTCTCTTGCTCCAAAGCGGCTTGAGTCTTTCACGGCTTGCAACGTGAAGCGGCTCATTTCTTTGGTGCCTTTGAATTGCTTTTTCAAACGCAGGTCATCAATATTGTTATTGCCGTAAAAATTGATATCGTTGATCCTGATCTTTTCCCCCTTATCAATATAAATGGTGAGTGAGTTAGAGTTGACAAAAGAGGGATCTGGTTTTTCTTCAATGCGAACCTTTACATTCTGGTAGCCCTTATCCTGGTAGTATTTTGTTCCAACCTCGATAATATTACGGCGCATGTTCTCCGTAATAATGGTTTGTTTCACCAGCGCCATCTTTGTGGTCAGGTCTTCCTGTTCCGTTTTTTTAGGACCGATAAAATTGAAGTTGCCCAGCTTTGGTCTTTCCTGCACATTGATCTCGATGCTTACCCTGTCTTCTTCAATTTTGGTAACAAACACCTGCACATTGGAGAAGAGTCGTTGTCTCCAGAGGTTATTAATCGCTTTCGCAAAAATATCGCTCCCGGGATGCATGAATTTATCGCCAACCTGTAAACTGGAAATAGATAATACAATAGCTGTATCCAATAAGCGAACGCCGGTAATGTTGATGCTTGCAATGGTATATTCCCGTGGAATTTTAGAAGTGTTCCAGGCTAATATATTCGGGTCAACAGATGTAGGCTTTGTTGTATCAGGAACCTGTGCATTTGCATGGGATACGGAAATAACCGCAGTCACGAATAGAACAATGATCCGGAATAAAAATCGTTGCATTGGTTGAAATGTTCAGTCAGTCAAAAAATTTGTGCCTGTAGCACAGTTTTGTTGCAATCAGCTTGCGGTCTGCATTCTATATTAAACCGGAAACTTTTGACCGGCGGCAAATTAACGGTAAATACCGAAAATGTTTGTTAAAGAAAGCTCATGGAGGGTAAATAAGTCATATGTGTCATGAAAGTCACATGGGGTCACATTACGACCAGTTTTGACCTATATGACTCCTATGACCTATTGACCTAATGACTCTCCTACAACCTGCTCACTTGTTTTTCCAAACCGCCTTTCTCTTGCCTGAAAATCAAGAATTGCCTCATAGAGGTTTTGTTTCCTGAAATCAGGCCAACGGACATCCGTGAAATATAGTTCTGCATAGGCCAATTGATACAATAAGAAATTGCTGATCCGGAATTCACCGCTCGTTCTTATCATCAGTTCCGGATCGGGAAAATTGCTGGTACAAAGAAATTTTTGCAGGGTGTCCTGGTTGATCTCTTCCACATTCAATTTTCCTTCTTTTACTTCATGGGCTATATTCTTCACCGCATTCAACAGTTCCCAGCGACCGCTATAGCTTAGCGCCATGATCAGGTTCAGTCCTGTATTTTCTTTGGTAATATCTAATGCTTCATTCAGTTCAGCTCTTGCATAGTCGGGCAACATGTTCATATCACCGATCACATGCAGCTTGATATTATTCTTGTGAAGACTGTCAACTTCTTTGCGAATGGTGCTCACCAATAATTCCATCAGGCCTACCACCTCGTATTCGGGTCTGTCCCAGTTTTCTGTAGAGAATGCATAAAGGGTAAGATATCCTATTCCCAGTTCGGCCGAACCCTCCACAATATTGCGAACACTTTCCACACCATGAAAATGACCGAAGAGCCGATCCTGTCCCTGTTCTTTTGCCCAGCGCCCATTACCATCCATAATGATGGCGATATGGCGAGGCAAACGAGCCTTATCTATTTTTTCCAGCAACTGGGACATATTGATCCACCCTGTTTTTCAGGAGGGGCACAAAGGTAAAGCAATTCCCGGAG
>DASVNY010000381.1:0-3303 GCA_036383615.1 Chitinophagaceae bacterium | reverse complement strand
TGCCCTGGCTGATCGGCTTTTTGGTCTCCGGTTTATTTGCCGGTTTTGTGTTGAGTATTGTCTTCCAACTGGCACATACCGTTGAGCACACACATTTTCCTGCCGCCAATATCGACACAAACAAGATGGAAGATGAGTGGGCCATTCACCAGTTAAAGACCACGGCCAATTTTGCCACACGCAACCGTTTTATCTCCTGGTGGGTGGGTGGTTTGAATTTCCAGATTGAGCATCATCTTTTCCCGAAGATCTCGCATGTGCATTATCCTGCTATCAGCAAGATCATCAAAAAAGCCTGTGCAGACTTTGGCATCCCCTATATTGAATATCCACGTATGCGACTGGCCGTTGTTTCGCATATCTCTTACCTGAAGCATTTGAGCCGTAAGTAGGCTAAGAGAATAAAGGAGTAAAAAGAGAGAAAGAGTTAGTTCGAAAAGCCTGATTGGGCTCAACAGCCTTTATAGAACAAGAGACTTTGCTAATGACTCTTTTCCCTTTCGAACTCTGCCTATAAAGTGAAAATCGCCCCTTTAAAGACTCTGCTAATAACTCTTTCCCTCCTTTTCTCTTTCGAACTCTTAGCTTAGAACTTTGATTTTGCCACCCCGGTAAAGCCGTTTAACTTGCACCGTTTTTTAATTGTGGCTATGGTTGATCTTCAGCATTACGATCCGAACAGTGTCAGCAACCCCAACAACAACATTTTTGGGCTCCCGACAAACGAAGAAGAAGCAAAATTGGTTATCCTTCCCATTCCCTGGGAAGTGACAGTTAGCTATGGCGTGGGTACAGCCCGTGCGCCTGAATCAATTTTCAAGGCCAGCATGCAGGTTGATCTTTTTGATGCCGATGTCCCCGATGGATGGAGACAGGGTTTTTTTATGCGATCACCTGACAGGAAAGTGCTGATGAAAAGTGATTATCTCCGCAAAGAAGCCGAGCTCTATATTGATTATATCTCCAAAGGAGAAGAAGTGGCCGCCAATCAATTCATGTGCAAGACCATGAGAGATGTGAATGAAGGCGGTATCTTTTTGAATAACTGGGTTTATGATCAAACAAAAAATTTGCTGGAGAAAGGAAAGCTGGTTGGGATTTTAGGCGGCGATCATAGCACACCTCTCGGTTTTATGAAAGCCATTGGTGAAAAACATAATTCCTTCGGCATATTACAAATAGATGCACACTGCGATCTGCGTGAAGCATATGAAGGTTTTAATTACTCCCATGCCAGTGTGATGTATAATGCATTGAATGAAATTCCACAGGTAGAAAAACTGGTACAGGTGGGCATAAGAGATTTTAGCCAGGGCGAATGGGAATATATCAATAACAGCAACGGCAGAGTGATCACCTATTTTGATAGAGATATAAAGAACCGCCAGTTTGAAGGCGATACCTGGAAACATATTGCGGATGACATTGTAAGCCAACTGCCACAGGATGTTTATATCAGTTTTGACATAGACGGTCTTGACAGAAAGCTATGCCCTCATACAGGAACACCAGTTCCCGGTGGATTCGAACTCGAGGAAGTATTCTTCATTTTCAGGAAAGTGCTGCAAAGTGGTCGTAAGATCATTGGCTTCGATCTCAGCGAAGTTGGGGTAAGCGATAGCGACTGGAATGCCAATGTGGGCGCAAGGGTTTTATTTAAACTGTGCAATTTACTGGTGGCAAGCAACAGTCAATCCTAACGAGTAAGATCCTATGGAAAGATTTAGCCTTGTATTAAAGAATGATAAGATCAGGCAATATGATCTCCTGGCTATTCTTATCGCGATTATAAACTCCGCACTGCTGCTTTATACAGCTTATTATGCTTCTTCGCAACAAACAAGAATTATCTCTGTAGTGGGCGGGGCATTAGTTATAAGCTTTCTTGCTTTTCATTTTTTTAAGCCTGAATACAAACAAAAGAAAGGATATTTTCTCCAGCTTGCATTATTCATTTGTCTTTTAACATGGGTGGCGACAGTAAACTTTGCAGGCTTCTTAGTGAACCTTTCCTTTTTTTCCCTTTATAATATCTCAAGAAAACCACTAATTGTAAATTTCTATATCGAACAAATAACCATTTCCTCATTTCCTAAAAAGAACATACGCTGGGAAGAATTAAACAATGTTATCCTTAAAGATGGCCTGTTGACCATAGATCTGAAAACAAACAAGATCATCCAGGGAGAGATTGTTAATAGTTCATACGATATAAACGAAGCAGATTTTAACGACTTTTGCAAAACACAGCTAAAAGCATCTGCCACCCTGACCCAATGACCTATTTGACTTATTTGACCCATTTGACCCATTTGACTTATTTGACCCATTTGACCTATTTGACCCATTTGACCTATTTGACCCAATGACCAATATGACTCTTTCTTCTTCACCATATATCCTCTACTCCGACGGCAACGGAAACATTTTTGAAGACACTTCTTTATATGTTACCGGTAGAAATGGTTGGGATGCTGTGCCCGTGCCGGAAGACGAATGGATAGAACTACCAGATGGCGGTTCTTTATATGAATTACCCGGCAGAAGAGGGATCGGCATTGATGTGCAAACTGGCGAAATGCGTTTGTGTGAAAAAGGCTGGGCCGTTGCTGCTTTTATTCCACCGGCACACACCGGTTATTATCTCGCTGCTTATGAAACAGCAGCTGATGCGCCCACACTTCCTTTGTTTTGTTATACGGCAGCAGGTTGGTTTGATGATAAATTTTATGTGCCTGCCACAAGAATAGAATCTGATATAAGACAGGATTGCGCGGGTTATGACCAGGAAAAAGTAAAAGCGGGTGTACAACACCTGCAAAAACATTACCCGCATAATCGTTTGGTTGAACACCTCACGAATAACTGTGCATTAACTTATCATTGTCCTGCAGCAAGAAATTTTTCATTGGGCAGATGGGAATGCCCGGTGCCGGTATCACCAGCCTGTAATGCGAATTGTGTTGGTTGTATTTCATTACAACCAGATGAAGAACCGATCGTTTCAACACAGGATCGTTTAACATTTAAACCCACAGCAGAAGAGATCGTTGAATTCACGGTGCCGCATTTGGAGTCTGCCCCATTTCCTATCATCAGTTTTGGACAGGGTTGTGAAGGTGAGCCCCTGTTAATGTGGGAGACCATCCGTGATTCCATCATCGAAATAAGAAAACATACGCCAAAAGGCAGTATCAATATCAACACCAATGGCTCAAAACCTGATGCGGTAAAAGCTTTGTGTGAAGCGGGACTTGATTCTATCCGTGTCAGTACCAACTCGGCAAGAAGAGAAATTTACAT
>DASVNY010000380.1:0-2499 GCA_036383615.1 Chitinophagaceae bacterium | reverse complement strand
TATCAATGTTACATGATAGGTCTGTCCGGTTTCATCGGGCTTTGCAGCCGTGATGCTGAACAGTTCATTGCCATAATTGTTGATCGCCGCAGCGATAATATCATCCGGTATATAAGTGTTCAGTACGGGTAGTGCCATCCTGAAACTTTCATTTTTACCAAGATAATAGGGTTGTGTGTTGTAATAGACACGAACGATCATGTCATTATCATCTTTATAAGTAGCATACCACCAATCATTCACCGGCATCCACTTTACTTCCGTAACAGCTGGGTAGGTTAGTTGAAAATTAGTGCGTATGGTTGCAGGAACCTGGGAGGTATAATCAACATCACTTCGAACGGTTGTCGTAGTCGTTGTTGTAGTATATATCACCGGCTCCTGAGCACTCATGACATAGGCAGCGGATATCAGTATGGCTGCCAGAACAACTTTTTTCATAGAGAAAATTTTAATTAAATAATTAATTTCCTGTTTATGAAAAACAAGAATGATGCCTGCACGCAGCTCTGGCATTGCGTAAAAAAATCGCCACTTGCATAGTTGACTGAACTGCTGAGTGTATTGATTTAAAAAAAAGTTTTTTGTGGAATAGCTTCCCCACCTTATTTTTCATAATTATAATTCAGCAACCATGGAAGAGCTTTTTCCCAGGGCATCACATTCACTTTCTTTAACCGCAACGGCTATTGCTACAGAGATGGTAAAATTATTTCCGGGCGACAGGGTAACACTGTCTGAAGATCAGTGGACCGAATATGGTGATAACCTCGAATGGCTGCATGGCCGCTTACAACAATTGCAGGCAATCGTGAATACCGAATACCAATTTGATGAAGGCCTGCCCAATGATGTGATCAATTATAATGCAATGCTGAAAGAGCTTGAAACTCCTTTGACCGAACTGGTGGGCTTCCTCCTGAGCCGTGGCGATTTTATGCCTGATGCTTTTACACGATCCGAAGTACAGTATCTGCAGGAAATATTAGAGGGCATTATTCAGCACAGTGCCCGCATTAATGAATTGCTGAGCTTCTGATCAGTTTCCATCCACTTCTTTCCAGGTCATTTGATCAGTTCATTAGCGATATAAGGAATAGCGCTTTCGGGAAAAGGAGAGACGCAGCTGACATTTATTTCGCATAGCGTATATTTTTCACCGGTATTTGTTGTGTTCACTTTGTTAATAAAGAAATCGGCATCCCAGATCACTGGTAGCCTCTCTTTTTTAACTCCGCAAATTTCCTGTAGTTCTCCCAGCCATTTATTTTCCATTATCTCACGCAGGTCCCGGAACAGCCCGCATTCCTCACTAAAATAAAATCGCTGGCTGGGCTTTTTGACTGGATATAGTGCGTTCACTTCCTGGTAACCAAAACCCGCCACTTTATTACCTGCTAAATAACATCTTACCATTCCATTGGTGATATTGGCATTCCATGCCTGGTCAATAAGCATTCCATCATTGGCAAAATAGGATTCAAATATTGAAAGGAAATTTTCTATGTCCATCAATTCTTCCTCGCTATTTTTTGCATGCGTAACTTTGATACGATCATTTGCTGCGCTTACTTTAAAAACACCATTGCCCCCGTTTCCACGGTATTGTTTTAGTATCCTTGTTTCTGTCAATGGCAGAAAATGATCTTTAAAATGGATAAAGGACCGATAGAGTTTCGTATCCCCGCCAAAACTTGTTTCTCTTATTTTATACAATATTTCTTTAGTCCCCATTTTTAAGATAGTATCCGGATGAGCGGAAACAAAACATCCTTGCTCAGACAATTTGATCAATAACGAATCAAGTGTTTTTCTATCTCCGTATTGTTCTATTGGATTCACCCAAACGAGTATAGATTTGTAATTCAAAAGTTCTTCCTCCAGTCTTGAAGAGATGCTGTCATGATAAAGTACTGAATCAACAATAAATCCCTTGTCGATAAGATAGGCACCGAGCTTTTTATACTTTTCTTCAGAGAGAGCATTCCTGGTTGAACCAGGTTCTCCATATATCAGCAAGGCGATGGAATTGCTGCCCATAAAACAGAAAGTTTAATCCTCAACTTCTAAATTATGATTAAAATGATTCTTCCAGATATACTGATTGGATGACCGGTTAATATCATTAACGAAT
The DNA here is from genome assembly GCA_036383615.1 of Chitinophagaceae bacterium. Lineage (GTDB taxonomy): Bacteria > Bacteroidota > Bacteroidia > Chitinophagales > Chitinophagaceae > CADEDV01. The sequence continues at coordinate 365 of DASVNY010000380.1, read as the reverse complement.
CCTTTTCATTTTTCCAGAATGATGGCACCTGCTTTGAATTAATCAACGCAACCGGAAAAAATTAATCCGTTTTGCAGATCCGGTTGCTGCAAGACAGAATTTAAAATTTGATACAATGAAAAAGATCTTTACACTATGTTTAGGGCTTGTACTCACTGCAGCTGTGTTTGCCGCAGAACGACGACCCGATGTTTCGATCATTACCGCTAAGCGCTACGAGATCGTCATTGATGGTAAAACCTTTATGAGCAATAACAGGATGCTTAACATCGAAAACTTACGGAATGGCCGTCATACCATCCAGGTATTTGAAGTGAACAACCGGTCATTTTCCCTGTTCAAAAGAAAGCAGTTAGTAGCCAGCA
>DASVNY010000379.1:0-3461 GCA_036383615.1 Chitinophagaceae bacterium | reverse complement strand
TTTCAATTGTATGGTTGGGGTTTGGGCATAGCCATACCCACAACATGATGATTATTTCAATCATGATTTTTAAATTTTAAAATGTTTGAAAATTGCCCGTGCCGGGTCGCGAGACCGGTGGGGACTGGTTTTGTAAGAAGCGCCTCTTACAGTGGGAAGGAAGAGCGTTGATCGCGGCTGGGTTAACAACTTCCCTTGCTGGTTAACTTCACCACGATCTCCGCTCTCAGCAGATCACCTGGGTTTGTTTGCAAGGCTTACCAGATGATCATGAAGCAAACATAGTGTGGGTTAATAGCCTGAACTGTATCGGTTTCCGATCGTTCCGAACATTCCGATCATTCCGGTTAACCGTAACCGGATATTCCGTTTGCGTAATTATTTTACGCCTGTAATTCCGGTTATTGTATAATTTAGGTATGAGCAAAATCGTATGCGCTTAAGCCACCCAGACTATATTAAGCTTGTAATAGGAACCTATCATAAGATGCGGGCGAATAATGAGATCTCATTACTATTAGCCCGACCCACACCCGCTAACCTCAGGAAAGAATGTATGATTGTTTACCGGAAAGGGTATGAAAGAAGAGATGAGCCGGTATTCAGAGCATTTTTTGGACCAGAGGAGCCAGAAAAACTTTTAGAAATTATCCAGGAATTTGAATTAAAAAAATTCAAACCGCTTACCACCTATTTGAAAAGACCTGACAAAAAAGGAGTCAATGATACTAATCTTGAGTTGCTGGCCTGGTTGATCAAATTTCGTCACAGGCCATATATATATGGTAGGGATGTTTTATTGAATGATGAAGAACTATCTATTCTTGGAGAACCGATAAAAGGAGAGGAAAAACCACCCGTGCCAGGAACGGGAAAAGATAAAACCAAAGAAGAAACAACTATAAGTACGAAAGCAGTTATCCTTTTTTTGATCCTGGTATTTTGTATGGGAGGTATATACATGCTATGGCAGGAAAAGCGTCGGCAGCAAATAGCTTATGGAAATACAAATGCGGATTGCATGTATTGGGCAGAAGATCATTATGAAGAGGTGCCTTGCAATGAAGATCGAAATGACCGGATTAAGTTCCCAATGGATCGGGAAAAGATGAAGAGTTTCAAAAAGATCTTAAGAAAGGATACAATAACGGAGAAGTCGATAGGAAAAGTTCATTATATCAGCGTGAAAGCCAGGTTAGAGTTTTATACAACTGGTGGTCATCACCCGGTTGACGTTACCCGTACACTTAGACCACTTACATATTATATGTATGTAAAACACCTGCGCAACAAGCCGGAAACCGCAAATAAAGATTCCGTAACTGGTGGAGATGCAAGGCTGGTAAATAACCGTTAAATAAGGTTGCATGAAAAGTATATGCACAATCGGCCTGGTCCTGCTATTCAGCTCCTGCTTTAATGACAAGAGCAGTACAACTGAAACAGAGCAGTTGAAGCAAAGAATTATTCGTTTGGAAGAAAGGATTGACTCATTGACCAATGTAGGGAATAGCCGGTTGATTGAATCACAGGAAAGAAATAGCGACAGTTTTGTTCCTTATGGTACTGTTCAGAAATTTAGCCGTTGCCAGGCGATAACTAGGAAAGGAGCGCAGTGCAAAAGGGCAGCGAAGGGGAATGGGTATTGCTGGCAACATAGGAGATAATTTGCACAGAAAATAAACTGATAAGTGGATTTAAAAACAGTTATAGCAAACCATTTTAATTTGACTCAATTATATTTTACTTTAGCATGATGCCTTTGTAATCGAATAGGCAATAACATGTAAACACACATTTAGGATACACATCTTCTTAATAATGCCAATCATTCTAGTTCAAAATGAAGTAACAGTAGGCGGTAAATATGATCATTGGGAAGATGACGAAGGTGTAAAATATCATTTTCCTAACCAATACATTAATAAGATTAGGAAAGGGGATTGGTTCGTTTATTATCGTGGGAGTAGAAGAGCAAATAACAAAAGAGGAATTCCTGAATATTTTGGGTTTGGACGAATTGGAGATATTTCTCCTGATCCATTAACTGATTTTACAAAAGCTAAAAAGGACCTTCGATGGTATTGTGAAATTTATGATTATACTCGGTTTAGTAGTCCCGTCCCTTTTAAGATTGCCAATCAGCCATTTGAACAAATACACGATAATCAATGGAGTGTCGCTGTTAGAAATATTAAGCAGGATATATTTCAACGCATTCTGGCAATGGCCAGCTTTGAAGTAATAGATGGAGAACCTATAGTTAATCCAAGTTCAAAAGTTATTCCACCAATAGATAGCGTTGACCCTGTTATTGTAACGGGGTCACAAGAATTACTCGTCCCTACTAAAGCTAGTTCAAATAAAAACATCGACGGTCAATCAAAGGAAAACAAGTCATTTAGGTATTCGCGATTTGCGAAACTTTATGGGGATCACTCTGAGAACATTGTTTATAAAGTTCTTTTAAATAACAGGTGTTACCAGCTACGTTCAGTTGCCAAGGATAAACTTGGGTGGGATATTGAATATTATGAAAATGACCGTTTAGTAGCTGTTGAAGTAAAAGGTACAAGTGGAAAAAGATTCCTGAGCATAGAAATTACAGCCAACGAATGGAAAGCAGCCGAATCTAAAGCAGACAACTATTATTTATATCTCGTAGCGGATTGCTTAAGTAAGCAGCCAAAAATTCAAGTAATCAAGAATCCCTATTCTTTGTATTTGAAGAAGCAGTTAACAATTGATCCTTTGCTTTATCGTTTAGGCTTGAAAGGGTGATAAATTTTATATGTGACTATCTTTCCGCCTGATTTTGCCTGATCCTACTTTCTGCTATCTTGTACCCAAATTCCAGGATATGAAATATTCCTTCACATAAATATGATTATTGATCAGCCTGAACGGGATCGTTTTGCCGCCGTCCTGCGCCAAAAGATTTGTCGGGATCAACAGTATGATGATATAGAGGCTTTTCCGAAGCACCCTATAAAGTTGATGATAAAAATTTAAAGTTTAATCGCGGCGCTATACTGTAGCAGCATGATCTTTTGGCTTAGCCTTGCAAAAAGAAAAATAATAACATCAACCCATTTCCCAACCGTTCCCGCAGCAAGCTGATCCCTCTCGCCTTCTGGTTATTAATGGTAGAAATAGTAAGCTTTAGTTCCGCCGCTGTTTCCTTCACAGTCTTTCCTTCCACATATAACCGCTTAAATATCTTTCGGCACTGTTCCGGTAAAGTTTCAATTGCTTCATGAAGCAACCGGATAGTCTCCGCATTTATGATACCAACACTGCAATCCTGGTCCTCGGTTTCATTAAGCGATTTATATGCTGCCAAATTCCTCGCTGCCGACTTTTCCCTCTCCAGCCATCGCAAACAGGCATGATACACCGATTTGTACAAATAGCCTTTCAGCCCCGCCTCTGTTTCCATTTGATCCCGCTTTGCCCATACA
>DASVNY010000378.1:0-5128 GCA_036383615.1 Chitinophagaceae bacterium | reverse complement strand
AAATAGACAGTGATGCCATTGGCTGCAAAAACATTCGCAGCAGTTTCCGCAAAAAAGCGGCTGTTGTTACGGCTATCATGTGCAATGGCCACTTTCACTTCACCTGGGAAAGATTGCTTTAGATAATTCGCATAGCCCTGTGTGGCCATCCCTACCGTGTATTTATTCATACGGTTGGTACCTACCCCCATAATGCCCCGCAAGCCACCTGTGCCAAACTCCAGATTTTTATAAAAAGCATCCGCCAATTCAGCAGGATTTTCCTTTTGCAGGCGATCTATTTCACTCTTTGTGCCAGCATCAAAATTTCCACTGAGCCATATATCTATTTTTGATTGTATTGCTGCGTCCATATCCTTTTTATTTATTGCGATGAAGTTATTGAATTTTGCAGTGTACCAGTTTGAAAATATTTGCCACAAAGCCACTAAGAAAATCAAAGAAACGGTTTTGCGTACTCCGTGTCTTCGTGGGAAACTGACAGAACCGTATTTTTGCAACCGATGCGTCTTATTGATATTGCAAACCCATTTAAAAAGAGCTACACCTTTTCAGTAAAAGCCGTACTGTTCTTTGCGTTTTTCTTTTTATCCAATACAGTAAACTCGCAGGATACAATATCAATAAGGACCGATTCATCACTACTTAACGGGCCTTCCTATAAGAACCGTCAATGGCTGATCGGGGGTTTAAATGTTGTTGGCTACGGAACATCGATTGTACTTTTCAATAACACCTGGTACAAAGATTATCCCAAAACATCTTTCCACACCTTTAACGATAGCAAAGAGTGGCAGCAAATGGATAAGGTGGGACATAGCTGGGCCGCTTATAATTCTGCCCGAGGTTCCGCAGCCATGTGGCGCTGGGCGGGGCTTCCGCAAAAAAAAGCAGCATGGATCGGGGGGCTGAGCAGTACGGCTTATTTAACCGTGATTGAATTCTTAGATGCTCATTCGGCCGAATGGGGCTGGAGTTGGGCCGATATGGGCGCCAATCTTTTTGGCTCCGGTCTTTTTATTGCACAAGAGTTGGGATGGAAAGAACAACGTATTCAATTCAAATTTTCTTTTCACCGAAACAGCTATGATGAAACACAGTTAGAAAAAAGAGCTGACCAGCTTTTCGGTAAAAGTTGGTCGGAACGGATGCTGAAAGATTACAATGCTCAAACCTATTGGTTCAGCGCTAACCTAAAATCATTTTTTCCAAAGTCTAAAATACCTGCCTGGTTAAATATCGCTGCGGGTTATGGTGCTGATGGGATGTTTGGCGGTTTTGAAAATAAATGGATCGATGAACTGGGAAGTGATGTGACCCGTTATGATATCCCCCGCAAAAGGCAATTCTATTTAGCGCCCGATATTGATTTTACAAAGATCCCTACCAAAAGCAAATTCCTGCGAACAACATTCGCCATTTTGAATTCCTTCAAATGCCCGGCACCTGCATTAATGCTCGACTCAAAAGGAAAATTCAAAGCCTATGCCCTGTATTTTTAATTGGGTAAAAATGAATATTGAGATGATGAGACAAGTCACCCACCAATAAACTAATAAACCAATTAACCAGTCAACCTATCCACCAACTCCACCTCATAAACAGGACTGAATAAATAAACCTTTCCCGTTTTCACCTCTACGCATTGAAATCGTTTTCGCAGTTGCTCACCTTTTTGAAATACGCGGCCATCATTGGTACGAAAATGCGAATGAATAGACAGTTCTTCCACAAGACGGTTATGACTTTCTTTCGCATCATATTTTCTCAACACACGCAGCAAGCCGTCTTCGGCACAAGTGGTAGCGGCAAGGTTTTTAAGCGACTGGAGCAATTCATTTTCTATATCTGGCGGAAACATATGTTGCTTAAGGAACTGGTCAAGCAATAATGCGTAGATCTTTTTCCATTCCTTTCCATGTGCCATTACTTTATTGCCAAACTCCTCAAAGGTTAGCAGGTGAGCCAGTTCATGCAGTAAAGTGATAAGGAAAGAATATTTATTCAAATTTCCATTGACGCTGATACGGTGATTGTCATGGTGCGTGCGATGACGATAATCACCAAGAATGCTTTTTCTTTCCCTGGCAACGGTAAGATGAACTTTATACTGACGCAGGTATTGAAGCACCGCTTCATAAGTGCCGGCAGGCATATAATCCTGCAACTGCGACATGGGGACTTCTTTTTTAGGCATTCTTTTTTTCCTTCAACAACTTCGTCAACACAGATACTTCAATAAAAGTATATAGCAGGTATAAACCCATGCAAATGAATAAGGCAGATTTATTCACTGCTTTACCGGTTACCTGGATATAAACAAATGCTGTAATAGCAATAACAAAAAATTTAATGATAAAACTTCCGTACATCGATCGCACAAAAGCATTCGGATTGGATGAATTCAATCCTTTATGAGAGATGAGATAGGAAATAAGCGTAACGATAAATAGCAATAGGTTGCCTACGATCAGCACCGATCCATCCACTCCCCATTTGGCAAGCATATTTTTTCCTGCGACAAAAAAACCATTCAGCACAATGAATAGAACGAATAATGGCGCCAACGGTTTCAAACTACTTTTTTTCATCCCTGTTCTTATTACTGGTTTCCCTGATCAATCTGTAAAATATACCGACCAGGACGAGCAAAGGTAAGACACAGGAGAACAATGGCATGGTATGCAACCAGCCATCTGCTTTTAAGCCGATGAATACAGCAATTCCTAACCCGGCAAGTATTTGTGTGCCGAGACTGGCATAACGAACCAGGTCACGATTGTTATTGGGCGATGGCTTGTTGTTCATTGCCATTACTCATTTCCACAACATTGGCGCCCATGTGACATTGCCCATTGAATGTTGCGGTAGGCTCTACCTGCAGTTTACCTGCATAGAGATTTCCTGAAACAGAGCATTCACCTCTTAATTGCAAAAGGTCCTTTGCCCGGATGTTTCCGGAAACTTTTCCAACAATATCGGCCTGGTTGCCGATAATGTCGCCTTCCACTACTCCATTTGCGCCAATAATGATCTTGGCTGAGCTTTGTACATTGCCAATGATGGTGCCATCAATTCGAAGATCACTGTTGCTGCTGATGTCGCCTTTCAGTGTGGTGCCCTGGCTAATGAGAGTTGTGCCATTGCCACTGCTACCATTAGTTTTTTCTGGCTGCATGTCGGTTTTGTTTTTTGAGTTAAACATAGGTTTGTGATTTATAGTTCTGGTCAGTCTGTTGATATTTCTGTCTTCGGAACCTTTAGTAAAGTTGTATCTAAATCAGCATTTTTCAAACCCTGTAAAGGACCTTTCTTGAGCCCATCCGTATATTGCTCCACCTTGTCCATTTGTCTTGACATATTATCCACATCATATTTCATTTGCCGGTATTCACGGCCCACTTTCAGATCATCATAACCGGGGATATAATATTTCAATGGTGTAAAAACGATAAGAGCGACGGTGAGACCTACCAATAACACAAAAATTGTGCTCAACATTACATAAACGCTCAGCCTTGATAACTTGAAGGTTACGACCTCTTCATAAGTGTCATCATTCATGACAACCAGCCGGTAACGGTTCCTCAGTCGTTTCAGGGTTGTCCCGGCATCCAGTTTTGCCATAGGTAAATTTTGAAAGCTTTAAAGGTAAGGAAAGCCACCCGATAGTTCTATAATGGTTTCTCAGTATTCCGCTCATCAAAAACAAGTAAAAAAATTGCCCTATTTTTATACTAAAATATCTGAAATTCAGTTAATAAGACCTTAGTTATCCCAAAAAATAATGCAACCCACCCGATACTTTACAACTGCTATCATTTGCCTTATCCTTTGCCAGCTCAGTTTTTCTGCTTTCGGCCAATTGGGAACGGTCCTCGATATCAAGAAACCCAAAGAATATGAAGAGCGGGTTTTGAGGTCGGAAAGAGAAGATAAAAAGTTTACGATCCCGCGTCGTTTTATGCAGAACACGGTAACGCATTACAACTATTTCTTCAACGCCAACAATAAGATCAACGAAATACTTGAAAAAGCGAAAGCTTCTTTCAAAGATGATTATTCTCAATTATTACCTTTTTACAATTACACCCTTGAAGCTACAGCAGCCGATAGCCTGCAATTAGATTCTGTTTCCTATAAATCCCAAACCGGTATCGCTCTTCATGATCTGCGCAATGACTGGATCGATAATCTTTACCTGCTTTGGGGAGCTTCCTACTATTTCCGCAAACAATTTGATTCGGCTTACCTGATGTTTCAATACATCAATTTTGCTTTTGCGGAAAAAGAAAAAGACGGTTATTACAAAACGATCGGGAGCAGTCGTGATGGAAATGCGGCATACAGTATCTCCACAAAAGAAAAAAGTGGTCTCGTCAGGAAAATGCTGTCTGAACCCCCAAGCAGAAATGAAGCGTTTATCTGGCAAATAAGAAATTTCTTAGCGCAGGACCAATTTGCTGAGGCAGCCAGCCTTATCGTAACACTGAGAAACGACCCGATTTTTCCTAAACGTTTGCAAAATGACCTTGAAGAAGTACAGGCTTTCTGGTTTTATAAGCAAAACATGTGGGATAGCGCAGCGGCTCATCTTGAACTGGCGCTCGGCAATGCTACCAATAAACAGGAAAAAGCAAGATGGGAGTATTTGCTGGCACAACTCTATGAACTGTCAGGTAACTACAAAGAAGCTGAAAATTTTTATAACAAAGCAAGCGGCCACACAACCGATCTGATACTGGATGTTTATGCCAGGCTTTATACGATCAGGGTGAATAAAGATGGTGGTGAAAATTATATTGAAAAGAATATCGAAGATCTGTTGAAGATGGCCAGGAGAGATAAATATTCCGATTACAAGGATATCATCTACTATATGGCCGCCCAGATGCAGTTGGAAAGAAATAATATCGACGGTGCCTTACCTCTTTTATTGAAGAGTACTCAATTCAATAGTAATAATCTCGAACAACGTAATAAAGCATTTCTGCAACTGGCTGAATTATCATTTGGCAAACGTCTGTATCGCCAGGCATATAATTTCTATGACAGCATTCGCCTGGATGATCCTTCACTCAAAAATGTAACAGAGATCGAACTAAGAAAAGAAGTGTTGGGAAGGATC
>DASVNY010000377.1:0-6542 GCA_036383615.1 Chitinophagaceae bacterium | reverse complement strand
AATGGCACACCCTATGATCCTGACATGATCATCTTAAATCCTGTCGAACAAAATATCAGCAATGTCACTTTAGTAAGTTCAAACCTGGTGGCGCCGCAAAACCAGCAGCATCATTTACATGTTATCATGCGCAATGACGGTTCGGGCATTTCATCATTCCGGTTAGATGGAACGGTCATCCCTTCTTCATCATGGGTCGTTCATCCGGGTGATCCTACATATTCCTATCTATATCTATCCAACGTTGCGCAGGGATTTCATACGCTTCGTTCTGATTCTGGTTTCAATGCATTAGCCTATGGTTATGCCAATGCTGAATCGTATGGTTATTCCGCAGGCGCCAATGTAAAGGACCTTTACCAGTTTGTAAGCATACTGAATCAATACGCAACGGTCAATTATCCTGCTACCTGTAAGAACACACCTTTTTTCTTTCGAATCGTATTGCCATATCAACCTACCCAATTGCAATGGGTTTTTGGAACAACATTGAATGGAATGGGTATCGCGGATGTATCACAAACCAATCCTGTATATGATTCCACCTGGCTGGTAAATGGAAGACGGGTTTATCGCTTTAGTATTGCTGTGCCATACTCGATCCCGGCGATTGGCACTTATCCAATAAAGATCGTGGCTAATAACCCTACATCGGATGGTTGCAGCGGCGTTCAGGAAATTGATTATGACCTACAGGTATTTGAACCACCTGTTGCCGCTTTCAGTTTCACAGGTGATGGTTGTTCAACCGGTCCTGTTCTTTTCAGCGATAATTCCAATACAAGCGGGCAGCCTACAATTCGTTGGATATGGGATCTTGGTGATAACAATGCTCCCGCCACTCAAAATCCGCAGCATAGTTATGCGCAACCCGGAACCTATAATGTTTCTCTCGCCGTTATTACTGATATAGGTTGTATTTCTCCTGTCGTAGTCAAACCGGTTACTATTCACCCGCAACCGGTCACGGGATTCAAAATTTCCGCATCGCCTCATTGTGCAAAACAGGATATAACCATCACTGATACATCGTCTGTTTTAACGGGAACTATTGTAAAGTGGAACTGGAACATGGGTGATGGAAATAATTTCATTCGTACTTCTGCGGCTCCTTTTATTCATAAGTATAATGCTGCCGGTAATTATACAATCAGTTTACAGGTTGAAACAGATAAAGGTTGTCTTAGCCCTGTGATCACAAAAACGATTGCAGTGAATGCATTACCCAAAGCTGGTTTTATTTCTCCTGAAATTTGTCTTACCGATCCTTTTGCTCCTTTTGCAGACACAAGCAGCATTGTAACGGGAACCGTTGCTGCATGGCAATGGAACTTTGGTGATGCTACGGCTACTCCTGCCAATCCTAATACGTCAGCATTACAAAGTCCTACACATAAATACCCAACCACCGGAAGTTATACGGCTACTTTGATCGTAACTTCTGACCAGGGTTGTAAGGATACTGTAGCACAAACTTTCACGGTGAATGGCTCAATACCTGTTGCTGATTTTACTGTGCAAAATCCTGCTACACTTTGCAGCAATCGCCAGGTAACGATCAGCAATACATCGGCAGTGGATTTTGGACAGGTAGTAAAAACAGAAATTTATTGGGATTGGACAAATGCTCCCGGCAATGTAATTGTTGATGATCTGCCAACAGCAGGAAAGCTCTACACTAATACTTACCCCGAGTTCAACACACCGGCATCTAAAACATATACCGTGAGAATGGTTTCTTATTCAGGAGCGAGTTGTTTGGATGAAGTGATCAAAACGATCACCGTGTTGGCAACACCTGCTGTTTATTTTAATACTATCCCGGAGGTATGTTCTAATGCAACTTCTTTTCAGTTGACACAGGCGGGTATTACGAATACATTACCGGGTTCAGGAAGTTTTAGCGGCACAGGTGTTTCTCCCGCAGGAATTTTTAATCCAGCTACCGGTGCCGGCACTTACACGATCCGTTATACTTACACAGGAAGCAATAGCTGCACTAACTATGCTGAGCAAACTATTGTTGTTCATCCAACACCGATTGCCAATGCGGGTCCCGATAAAATGGTACTCGAAGGAGGGGCGGTTCAACTTACACCAGCATTGATAACAGCATACCCGGTAACTTACAATTGGACACCTCCAACGGGTTTAAGTAATACAGCCATCGCCGGTCCTTTAGCATCACCAACGGATGATATCACCTATACATTAAAAGTTACTTCGGCCTTTGGTTGTAATACTTCTGATGATGTATTTGTGAAAGTGCTCAAGCTGCCTGTAATACCCAATGTGTTTACCCCTAATGGAGATGGTGTGAATGACAAATTCGTTATACAATACCTCGAAAGCTACCCGGGTTGCGTGGTAGAAATTTATAACCGGTATGGGCAGATAGTATTCCGTTCAATTGGATATAGCAAACCCTGGGATGGAAACTTTAATGGAAAACCTGTTCCCGCGGGAACCTATTACTACATTGTTGATCCTAAGAATGGCAGGAAAAGGGTAGGTGGATTTGTGGATGTGGTACGATAATAAAAATGGGCAGCAAAGCCACCCATGATATTAATTTATTGCTGTTAGGATTTATTAGAGGTGTATCACTTTCTTCGTGCGGACAACCCTTAGCTTATTAATTGCTTTTTGCAGGTTCTGCTTTTGTTGCTCCAGCGATTCAACAGTAACATCAGTATCAGGAATACTATGCTGGCAATTCTCAGTTAATTGTACCTGCAATGAATTAAGTTCGGTTAAAGCTTTCGTGTAAACTCTTTGCAAACTATCCAACGTGATCCTTGAAACGGCAAGATCGAGGTTAGCATTTACTTTGTTCCAGTCTATTTTATCATAAGCGATCTTCAGGCTCTGTTCCCATTTGCTGAAGTCCATCTTATTGATCTGTTTGGCCAGTTCAGCTTTCAACACTGTCTTTTCCTGTTCAGTAAACACCTCGGCGATCTTTTGTTCAACTGCTCTCCATTGTCCTTCTTTCAAAACTATCTTAGATACGTTCAACGCCTCTTTCACCTGTGCAGATTCTTTTGGACTCAGTACAGGGATAACCGGTTTGAAAGTAGTTACATTGATCACGGGAGCAGATTCATCCTGGTCAAACAAGCTGATATGTTCAGCAGGAACGATGGGCTGTTTGTCGGTAGCTATCTTTTGTTTGGCCGCTTCCTTTTTCTCAGCAGCTATATTAGCAATAACTTCTTTATTAAGCTCGGGCAGCGGATCTATAAAATCAGCAGCTTTACGATCGTTATCATTTACAAAAAAGTAGAAAGGAGAGGAGAGGTCGGCAAACAAAGGCGCTTGCTTATTATCCGATGGTTTGCTAAAGATCAGCAATGCATTTAAGCTAATAATGAAAAGCAAACCTGCGAACACGGCAGCAATCTTATTAAAAGAAATAACGGGTTTCTTTTTCTGCACGCCCATGATCCACTCAATGCGGTGCAACAAGTCGTTCTTTTTGCCGGCAGCGGCCACCGCTAATATTTTAGGAAGATGATTGGCTTTTTCTAATTCCAGCAAAGCGGTTGCATAACCGTGTGGGTCATACTGGAACTGCATCACCATTTCATCACAGCTCTTTTCTCTTTCTCTCTCTACGATCTGCACAAATGCTTTTACAAAAGGATTAAAATAAAGGATAGACTGGATAAACTTAATAATAAGATTGACCAGGTAATCATACCTGCGGATATGTGACAATTCATGCAGCAATACAGCTTCCATCTGTTTTGTTGACAAATGATTCACGGCTGCCATCGGGATCAGGATAACAGGCTTGATGTAACCGATTGTTACAGGAGAAGTGACCATTTCAGATATCCAGACATGCACCGGTTTTTGAATGCCTAATTGCGCCGCCACTCTTCTTACAAACATTCTCCATTCCACATCGGCCTTGCTTATTCCATGATGACGGATCGCCTGCACATACCTGTAATTACGGATAAAATGAACCAGGGGTAAAACAAGTAACACTAAATAGATAAGGGAAGCGACCGGTAGCGTTTTTCGGAACCAATCATTGAGTTGCTGGTTGCCGTCCATGCTCACAAGGTTGGCAGCAACCGTTGTATCATTACTGAAAAAGATAGAGGCAAAAGTGAAAACGAACCAACCAAAGCCGGTCATCAGCAGGGAAGAAGCTAATACGCTTTTCTTACCTGGATTCTTAACTTTAAAAACACCAGTCACAAACTGGTAGGCAACCCACAACAAAGCCATTTGCCACAAGCTGTTCAACACAGCCCAACCCAATGCCTGCAGGAAGTTTGATTCGCCAAAAGCAGCCATGATGCTTATTGTTTTTTCAGATCATTTAATAATGCCTGTATCTTTTCAAGTTCTTCGGGGCTGGCTTTTCCTTCACCGAGGGCCTGTATCACAAGCTGGGTAGGAGAGCCGCCAAAAAGACTATCGATCATTTTTGTCAACAGATGTTTCTGGGTTTTTTCCTTGTTCACTGCTGCCTGATAGACGTGGGTTCTCATAGAATCATCTCTTTTCACCAGTCCTTTTTCATGCATGATCTGCATTAGCTTCAAGGTGGTGGTGTAACCAACATCTTTGCTTTGCGCTAAGGTTTCATGCACCTCACGAACGGTGGCCAAACCTTTTGACCAGATGATCTGGAGTATTTCCAGTTCGCTTTCGGTGGGCTTTATAACTTTCGTATTCGACATAATTTCTGCTTTTACGGTTCGAATATACGACCATTTTCGTATAAAGAACAAAACCTAACCTTATTTAATTTTTTTTAACATGCTTTAACCTTGAGACGCAAAGCTTTGACAAAGGTTACACCAAAGGATGAGGCAATAGAAAACTATCCATAAAACTGTATCGTTTCCGGACGGTTTTTTCAATAAAAGGTCATTAAACAGTACCAGTGGCATCACATTCTTTCTGGTACACGGATTCCCAGCAGGCCCATGGCCGAAGAAATAGTGTTCGCAGTCATTTCACTTAGTTGAAGACGCAATTGTTTTTTTTCTTCCGATTCGGCATTCATCACCGAATGTTCTGTATAAAATGCATTGAATAGTTTGGCCAGGTTAAATGCATAAATAGCAATGACAGAAGGATTCTCCTCTGCACATGCCTGCTCAATGATAGTAGGATACTGTTCCAGGAAAACAATAAGATCTTTTTCCAGTTTCAATAAACTATCAGCTTTTATCTTGTACGCTGTACCTTCTGCCTTGCGTAATACAGATTTTATCCTCGCATGAGTGTATTGAACAAATGGTCCGGTGAACCCATGAAAATCGATCGACTCTTCAGGATTAAACACCATTCTTTTCTTTGGATCAACTCTCAACAAGAAGAATTTTAAGGCACCCAATGCGATCGTGTCGTAGAGTTCTTTCAATTCCGTTTCTGTGAAGTCTTTTACTTTTCAGAGATCTTCTGTTTTATTCTTTGCCACATTCACCATCTCATCAATAAGATCGTCGGCATCCACCACTGTTCCTTCCCGGCTTTTCATTCTTCCTGTAGGAAGTTCCACCATTCCATAGCTCATATGATGAATGCCGTCTGCATAAGGTTTGCCCAACTTTTGCAGGATGAGCTTAAGCACTTTCATGTGATAGTTCTGCTCATCGGCGATCACGTAAAGACTCTGGTCATAATGAAAATCTTTGTATTTCTCATTTGCCAAACCCAGGTCCTGCGTGATGTAAACAGAAGTCCCGTCTTTTCTCAATACCAGTTTCTCATCCAATCCTTCATTGGTAAGATCGATCCAGGTGCTGCCATCATCTTTTTTATAAAACACACCCTGCTTTAGTCCTTCTTCAACAAATCTTTTACCGGGTATGTAGGTTTCACTTTCATAATACATCTTGGCAAAATCAGAACCGATCCTTTTGTAAGTCACATGAAAACCAGCATACACCCAGTTATTCATTTTCCTCCATAGTGCCATCACATCGGGTTTGCCTGCTTCCCAATCGAGCAACATTTGCTGGGTGGCTTTCATGATAGGAGCTTCTTTCTCTGCTTCTTCTTTGCTCATTCCTTTTTCAATAAGCTCTTCCATTTGTCGCTTATGTTCTTCGCTGAATTTCACATAATAGTTTCCTACAAAATGGTCTCCTTTGATGCCGGTACTTTCCGGTGTGGCGCCATTACCAAAAAGCTCCCACGCGATCATACTTTTGCAGATATGAATACCCCTGTCATTCACGATACAACTTTTGATAACCTCATATCCACTGGCTTTTAGAATTTCAGCGACGCTCCATCCCAAAAAATTATTCCGGAGGTGCCCGAGGTGAAGCGGTTTATTGGTATTGGGAGATGAATACTCCACCATCACTTTTTGGTTATTCGGGCTGCTAAAACCAAATCGCTTGTTGCTGTGATTTGTTTGCAGGAAATTACTCCAGTAATTATCAACGATCAGCAGGTTCAAAAAACCTTTGATCACGTTATAGCTTTTGAAAAATCCGGGATTATCTTTTACAAGCGCTTCGCCTAATTCATTTCCCAGTTGTTCAGGAGATTTCTTTAATTGTTTG
>DASVNY010000376.1:0-3390 GCA_036383615.1 Chitinophagaceae bacterium | reverse complement strand
TATGATAAAGACAGGGATGGATTTGTAATGGGTGAAGCGGCTGGCATTCTTGTATTGGAAGAACTGGAACATGCCAAAGCAAGAGGTGCAAAGATCTATTGTGAGATTGCAGGTGGCGGGGCCACTGCCGATGCGCATCATATCACGGCTCCCCACCCGGAAGGATTAGGTGCAAGAAATGTAATGCTTGCCGCACTGGATGATGCCAATATGAAAGCCGAAGAGATTGATTATATCAACACACACGGCACTTCTACGCCGATTGGAGATGGAGCAGAAGTAAAAGCCATCACTGCTGTGTTTGGCGAACACGCCTATAAACTCAATATCAGCGCCACCAAATCAATGACAGGGCACTGTTTGGGAGCTGCGGGTGTTATCGAAGCTATTGCCTGCGTGAAATCAGTAATGCATGATCTCGTTCCGCCTACTATTAATCACTTTACGGATGATCCTGAATTGGACCCCAAACTGAATTTTACTTTTAATAAAGCCCAACAACGCACTGTCAATGCTGCGTTAAGTAACACTTTTGGCTTTGGCGGACATAATGCCTGCGTTATTGTAAAAAAGTATAAAGGCTGATTTGAAAAAAAATCGTAGCTTGAAGTTCTGTGGATTTTTTCAGTAATTTTTTTAAAAAGCATTCCGGCTCATCTTTTAAAAAGGAACTCAGGAATATATTGGGTTTCAAGCCGGGTAATCTATCCCTTTACAAAACAGCACTGACTCACCGCTCAGTTCGTGAAGGGGCGGATGAGAATAATGAGCGCCTTGAATATTTGGGCGATGCTGTATTAAGCGCCCTGATCGCAGACTACCTCTTTAAACGCTATCCCTACAAAGAAGAAGGCTTTCTTACAGAAATGCGAAGCAAAATGGTGAATCGTCAGCAACTGAACGAGATCGCCGTTCGCATGGGTTTAAAAAAGATCACCCTTTATAATAAAATGGACGGCTCCTTAAAAGTGAGCCAGATCTTTGGCAACACACTTGAAGCATTGGTGGGCGCCATCTACCTTGATCATGGTTATAAAAAAACCACGCAATGGGTGCTTGAGCATATTATTTTGCCCCACATGTTCATGGATGATCTTGAAAATTTAGAGATCAATCATAAGAATAAATTATACGGCTGGGCCAATAAGAATGGCAAAGTGCTTGAATTTGAAACATTGGATGAAAGACTCGAGAATGGCCGCCGGTTGTTTACCATTGCAGCCGTGATCGACGGGCAAAGAATATCACAGGGGAAAGCTTTTAATAAAAAAGATGCTTCTCAAATTGCGGCGCAAGCCGCCGTTGAAAAATTAGGGATTGTAAACTCTGATTCGGTAATTGAAGACAACGGCCTTGAGAAGAGCACCTGATTGCTTATTGCCAATTGCCAATTGCCTATTGCCCATTCCTTTCCATACACAACTCAATCAGCACTCCATTCGTGTTTTTCGGATGTAAAAAACAGACCAGCTTATTATCAGCGCCGCGTTTGGGAGTTTCATTCAGCAATACGAACCCTTGTTCTTTTAATCGCTTCATTTCTGCTTCGATATCGGCCACATCAAAAGCAATATGATGCAGACCCTCGCCTTTTTTCTCAATGAATTTAGCGATCACCCCATTAGGGTCCGAACTTTCCAGTAATTCGATCTTGTTGGGCCCGGTTTGAAAAAAAGCGGTAACTACCTTCTCAGATTCAACTGTTTCCGTTTTATAACAGGGAGTGTTCAGTAGCTTTTCAAACAATGGAATGGACAGGTCAAGGCTTTTAACAGCGATGCCGATATGTTCTATTTTCTCCATTGTTAAGGCTTTGAAAAACAGGCTTTGCGATTTCGGTAAATTCAGCCAATGGCCCGAAATTAGTCCTTTCAGATAGAACCTTTTAAGCTAATTTTGTGTTATTACGAAACGATAACCCCGATTAGAGATTTATGTTGAAATTTCCTATTTACCTGGACCATAATGCTACTACTCCTTGTGATCCCCGTGTGGTTGAGGCGATGGTACCATATTTTACCCAAAGCTTTGGTAATGCGGCGAGCCGTAACCACCCTTTTGGCTGGCAGGCTGAAGAAGCAGTTGACTATGCCCGTGAGCAAGTGGCTAAGTTGATCGGCGCCGATCCAAAAGAGATCATCTTTACCTCCGGTGCAACCGAAGGTGATAACCTTGCATTGAAAGGTGTGTTTGAAATGTATGCCAGCAAAGGCAATCATATCATCACCTGCAATATCGAGCACAAAGCTGTTCTCGATACCTGCAAGCATATCGAAAAAGAAGGTGGTGAAGTAACTTACCTCAAAGTAAAAGACAATGGTTTGATTGACCTGGCAGAACTCGAAGCCGCTATCAAACCGACAACGATACTTATTGCCATCATGTATGCCAATAATGAAATTGGCACCGTAATGCCAATGAAAGAGATCAGCGCTATTGCCAAAAAGAAAGGCATACTTGTTTTCACTGATGCAACACAGGCCGTGGGCAAGGTTCCCGTTGATGTGAACAAAGATGGCATTGACCTGCTTGCTTTTTCAGCGCATAAAATGTACGGACCTAAAGGTGTTGGTGCATTATATGTTCGCCGTAAAAATCCAAGAGTGAAAGTAACTGCGCAAATGGATGGCGGCGGTCATGAAAGAGGAATGAGAAGCGGTACGTTGAATGTTCCGGGTATTGTTGGTTTTGGTAAGGCTTGTGAAATCGCTCTCAACGAAATGGAGGAAGAAACCAAAAGAGTAAGTGCATTGCGTGATAAACTGCAAAATGCATTACTGAAAATTGAAGAATCTTATCTCAATGGTGATATCAATCACAAACTCCCGCATGTCACGAATATCTCTTTCAAATATGTGGAAGGGGAAGGATTGATGATGGGCTTTAACAAAAATATCGCCGTTTCTTCCGGTTCTGCTTGCACCTCAGCCTCTTTAGAGCCTTCTTATGTGCTTAAAGCATTGGGCCTGGGAGACGATCTGGCACATAGTTCGCTCCGTTTTGGATTAGGAAGGTTTACAACAGAGGACCAGATAGATTATACGATCGAGCAGGTTACCAATACGGTGAACAAGCTGAGAGAAATGAGCCCGTTGTGGGAAATGTATAAAGAAGGAATTGATTTGAACACGATTGAATGGGCGCACCATTAGAAATGTAAAATGATAAATGTAGAATGTAAAATGTAAAAGGAGATTAGGTTTACATTTTACATTGATTATTCTAAATTTTAAATTTATAACCATGGCATATAGTGAAAAAGTAATTGATCATTACCAGAATCCTAAGAATGTAGGAACGCTGGATAAAAGCAAATCAAACGTAGGCACTGGCCTCGTGGGTACACCGGAATGTGGTGACGTAATGCGTTTACAGATCGAAGTAGATGAT
>DASVNY010000375.1:0-4416 GCA_036383615.1 Chitinophagaceae bacterium | reverse complement strand
CTTACAATTGATCTTTACTTATCGACTTGCCGTTTTCCCGGCCAAAATCATTTTTGAGAAAAGCTCTTTAGATAAATAGTGTATTATTAATTTCCAGGCTTCGGTTGTGCATTCTTTGCCAACTCTTCGTAAAAAGCTTTTAGAGAGTTTAGTTGCTCAGGTGTGAGGAGCGCAGCCAGTTTTTTATCTTTCTCCGCTTTTAATTCAGCAATTTTTTTAGAACGGTCAGCGTCACTCAAATCACGTAAGGCACCTGCTGCCTGGCGCATTTCAAAATTGATCTCAATAATCTTATCTGCCATTGCAGCGGTGAATCCTGTTTTTTCTACCATCTGTGGCCTTAGCTTATCTTTCATCTGCTGTAGCATAGTGGCGGGATCGGGGGCGGCTTCTTTTGTTTGCGGTGGCAAAGATGCTGATGGTCCGTTGCCAGTTTGCGCATGTGAGGTTGCAATTATTGCGCTAAAGATCAAAGTCAGCAATAAAAACTTTTTCATAAATTATAATTTAATGATGAAGCATCAAGTTATTGACTTATAATATTAAGGTGGATTAGTTAATATTAATTAAGATTAATAAACTGTGTAAGGAACCTGTTCGTTCTTCGCTCTTGCAGGTGTTGAGTATAAAGTGGTGGAGATAAAGAGGTAGATATTCTGATTGTTCAGCCCGGATAGTTGGCTGTAGTTTATTCTATTCTATACCAAGCCCCTTTTTTATCAACCCCCAATTCTTTAAAGATCTGTTTAAAAGTATCTGCGTACAGGTAATTCTGATAAACATATATGCGACCATTCTTTATTGATTGTTCAGCCTTAACATGGGCATAGATCCTTTCTGACGAGATTTTTGTAGTTGTATTAAAGAAACGAAAGATCTGCACCGTATCCATGATCCGGTTAAATCCTTTTGCCGGTGGATTTTTTCTGTTGGCAAGCGTAGAAAGTTTACTAATAAAGGGAATGTCTTGATCGCGAGGCTCGATCGGAAACTCTGCAGAGCAATTGCCACAAGGCCGAATAACACTTTCTAAAAACAACACATCGTCATTACGCTGAAAGGGAAGATCAAGATTATGCAGGATGTATTTAGTGAGATGGAAAGTAGTTTGTGGGGTAATTTCAACTCTTTGGTTAAGTCTTTGAGTTCTGAGTAACCAGGCAATTCCCATAGCCAGGAAAACAAGCAAGGCGCCCAACAATATTATTCTCTTAGCTTTCATCGAAGCGGCAACATATATTACCGAATATACAAACATCCATTTTGCGGAGGATGTTAAAAGTGATTTGGTGGCTCTTGCTAAAACCTTTTATCGATCAATGTTTATTGCTTTCATTATCTCACTTAATGCTGAATCAGAAAGCAGATTCATTCCCCAGTCTTTGTCAACGTAATTATAACAGGCAATTACAATTTCCTTTTCAGGGTGAATATATAACGCCTGCCCGCCAAAACCACTTTTCATCATTATACCATCGCTTGCCAGGTCCCATTGATAAGCCCATTTAAAAGGAGCAAAAGAATGCTCAATAGGCGGCGCATCAAAAATTTCCTTTAATTGCTTAAAGCTGATCAGCTTTTCATTCTTCGCTTTGATTTCAGTTTTTGTAAACAGCATACCAAAACGTGCCAGGTCTCTAAGTGTTGCAGATATGCCGCCATGGGGCCAGGGTATGCCTTTGTCGGAAAGGCAAACATAAGCATCAGACGAGGCTCCCATTGGCTGCCATATTCTCTCGGTCACTAAATCCGGATATTTCTTTCCTGTAACTTTTTCAGCAAGCCAGCCTAAAACAAACGTGTTGATGTTTGAATAAGCCGCTTGTACACCTGCCACGGTATCTCTTTTCATTTCTGCAATACAGGTATAAACAGATGAAGGCGTATTATCCGCTTTAGGCAAAATGCCCAATGCAGATTCAAGCTGATAGTTTTTATGTTTTGGATTTGTGAAAGGGCCTGTTTCAAAGTCAATAGATTTATTGTCAATACCAGAGCGCATATTCAGAATATCCTTTACTGAAATGCCCTGCCAATCCGAATTTCTTAGTTCAGGTATATACTGCTCAACAGATTGATTAATGTCTATTTTCTTTTCGTTGACCAGGTTAGTTATTAAGAGGGAGGTAATTACTTTGCTTATCGATTGAAGCGTATGCTGGTCGCCAGGAAGCATAGAAAAATACTTTTCATAAACAATAGCGCTTTTATGAACAACAATAAAACCGGCGACGTGTAATTTTTTCAAATAATCTTCAAGAGAGAGATTGTCTTTTTTTGATTTGATTAATATGTTATCAAATGACTTTTGGGGTTTATATAAAAACTGGAAGGACTTGTTAGACTTATTTATCAATGCAGCCGGGAAAAATTCCGACATATACCTGAAACTATATTGAGATAGCCTTCCGCCAATGTCCCACCTGCTTTGTTGAATGCTGTCGTGAATGATTGCTGCTTCCTGTGCAGTATAATGAGGTTGCTGTGCAGGGGAATAAAAATGCGATACAGCGGGTGTAAGTGTTAATATAAAGCGCAAAAGATGTTTCATGCTTTTAGGAGTGATGCACCACATGCATATTGTCGAATATACGAACAACTTTTTCGCAGGCCTGCTAAAAATGCTGCACTGATCTTCAACAGGCTGCTTTGATCTATGCGACTAAACACTCTTTAACCTGCCATGTAAAGCTGTTGCTTCCGGGCAAATGATAAGTAGTTGGTTTAAAGCAATGACCCGCACATACTGACTATAATCAAACCCGGCATTTTTTAACCACTCGCCACATAGTTGTATTGATGGAATATTATAATACAGGTCATCCGGTTTTTCACGAAAAACGGGCTGCACTTTTAGGCGGCGGCTTTCCGGCAGCAGGGTAAAGCCGGCGGTTCTGAGGTTAGTAAGGCTTTGGCGAAGCTGCCCCATGTTGGCCAGGGCCTCCCGAAGTTGATCCAATGCTTCCAGCGACTGCTGTTCGGTCGGCACAATTGTATTGAATTGTTTCATAAAGATTTTTGTTTACTCTAAAATACAACATTTTTTATATGACTTGATATAACAAGTCAATATTTTTTTATTTTTTTTGACCTTAGGATAATTAAATGGCAACCAATAGGAATGAAAAAGTCTTGAAGGCGTTCGGGAAAAATTTAAAAAAGATCCGAATGGCAAAAGGTCTAACGACCCGGCAATTTGCTGACCTCGCTGATATAGCTTATAGCCAGGTATGGACATTGGAAACGGGGAAAGGAGATCCTTCGTTGTCAACCCTGCTGGCAATTTGCACTGCTTTAGAGGTGAGTCTTGAAGAGTTGATTCCTTTGGAAAAATAGTTTGTCATTCATTAATGATTTTGGTGAAAAAACACCAATCCGCTCATGGCTTACTTACAATGTTTTGTCTTAATCTGAATAATTTCACTTTGATCAGAATAATCAAATTTTAGTTCATCAAGTTTTTTTATTGCGTCACACGCTTTATCAAGATCATTTTGGTAGTATTGCACTAAAGCGAGATTGCAATAGAATACTGGTTGTGTCGAATCAAGATCAATTGCATGATGATAATTCTCAATTGCTTTGTCGTTTTGATTCAATTTGTAATAATATAACCCTCGGTTATTGAAGAACGCGGGAAAAGAATTTTGAATGCTAATGGCCGTATCTAATAGGGAAATGGCTTCAGAAAGGTTATCCAGCTGGGCATAAGAGTTAGACATATAAAATAAAATAGTCGTATTATTTGGCTCTAATGCTCTTGCTGCTTTATAAAAATAAATTGCAGAGTCATACTTCTGAGATTTATCGAAGAGGAAGGCCTTCTTTAGAAAAGTTTTCGTTTCTGGAAGATTGACTTCTGATGGGTCTTTTACATTGACATATTTTATTACGTCATATTCGGGATTCCAGTATGAGGGTATATATTTTCCCGGCTCCTTTAATAGATTAAGGTTAATGAATAAAGGAATTAGTAGAATTGAAAGCATAATACAGGTAACGACAAGTTTCTTGTCACGGATCTCTTTTTTAAGAAATAAGAAAATTGTGTAAAAAATAAAAGCAGGAACTATAATTAAGGCTGGAATATCCCAAAATCTATGGTAAAAGTATTTAGAAAACACTGTTATTATCGTCAATATTATTAATACATATAAAAGAAGATTTTTTAAAGAGAGAGGTTTATTAAATAAGCCTTTGTAAGTCCAGAATAAAAAAAAGCCAATAGCTCCTAACATTCCAAGTAATGTTAATTCCGATGAAGCCCGCACTTCTTTGAGTTTGAGAAATAATCCAATCGGCATTACCCCAAGAAGGGAAAAAAATAATATTTCTTTTACGTATTTCAAGGCTGCATGCATCACTAACTCTCTAATTTATGATTTAAATATTACTATTTTAAAAATCAACTAGCGG
>DASVNY010000374.1:0-9239 GCA_036383615.1 Chitinophagaceae bacterium | reverse complement strand
ATAATAGATAGAAGTGCCCCTGAACAAATAGAGATAGGTGACCATTCGCTCAAAAATATGGTTCAGGGGAAGAAAACTCAATGAACGCATTTTATCACCGGGAGGAAAACAGGGAATGCAAGCGAGAACGTTTGATAAAATATTGCGGTGACTTAGCATCACACCTTTTGGTGTGCCGGTAGTGCCGGAGGTATAAATGATCGTGGCAAGATCTTCGTACTGTATCTTATCAGCGATCGTTTTAACCTTTTCTCTTAGTTCCGGCGTGCTCATCGCTGTCACTTCTTTCCAGTGACGGGCATTGGCAACATGTTCGAATGTAAATATCTCTTTCAGGGTCGGCACCCTGTCTTTCAGGCTTAATACTTTCAGGTAAAGATCTTCATCATTCACAAAAACCACTTTCACTTTCGCGTCATTCAAAATGAATTCCAGTTCATTTACATTGATCGTGGGATAAACAGGAGTAAGAATGGCACCGATCTGTTGCACAGCGAGATCAAGCATAATCCATTCAGGACGATTTTTGCAAAGCACAGCCACTTTATCACGGCCCTCGACCGTCATATCATTTGCACTGACACCAAGATTCAATAAACCAGCGCCCAGGTCATTCACAATATTGTTAACCTGCTGTGTGCTGTATTTTTTCCATTGTCCTGCTTCTTTACCTGCCATCATATCGTCGATCGGCTGGCGTTCAAGATGGTATTGAAGACAATCAAAAAGTCTGCGGGGTTCAGTCATGAGACAATCGTTTTATCAAGCCCTTTAAGTGGTGGTTATGATAGACAAATTAGGCAAAAAAGGAGAATAAAAAAAGGCTGCGAGCTATGAGCTACGAGCTTTGAGACTTATAGCTCGCGGCTCATAGCTCATGGCCCGCAGCTAAAAAAATTACTTCGCCTGGTAGTATTGTCCTGCTGGCATCCTGAATACACGGGTCTTTTGGAAATTCGTGAAGGCAGCGTATTGGTCGTTATGCGTTTTTGTCCAATTTTCATATGCTGCTAAATTCTCAATTGGTCCAAACAACCAATGATTATAGGCTTCAAACATTCCTTCCTGTAATAACTGGCGCTGAAAATCGAATAAACGGAAGGGGAATCGGCCGGCATTATTAGCATACCAATCCAAGATGAAACGGGAACGTATCATGATCAACGTCTCCGTGTTGATACCTTTTGAAGCAAGAGAGCTCAGTTTGCCCATGCTTGTCAAATAGGTTTTAGCAAATTCGCTTTTATTCTTTTCTTCTCCTTTCAGCAGATCGGCTTCCGCGAAGAGTTTCTCTTTATAGCCTTGTAACAATAATTGTTTGATGTTAGCGCCTCTTTCACTCAGGCTTTCCATGTTCACGAATATTTCACCATAGATCAGGCTCCATACTTTTTCTTTGGTGTAGAAATAAAATACAGCAGCGTTATAATAATTGCCACCATAACCAGGGTCAACTTCAATACCTTTTTCCCATTGGTCAATAGCGCTGTAATCGGTTTTTGCCCAAAGCAATTCACCATATTCACTATATAACGGACCGCTTTTGGGGAATTTCTTTAATCCTTTTTTATAAACCTTCTCGCATTCTTTAGCTTCTTCAAGCGCTTTGTAAACATTGCCAGCAATTTGAAAAGTGATCACATCAGCATCATCCCTGTCGATCAACGCTTTTACACCTTCAACTGCTTTTACATAATCCTTTTTGAAATAGAAACACTGCACAAGATCTTTCTGCATTTCGAGATTATTCTTGTCCTGCGTCAAAGCCCTGTTCAATACCAGTATTGCATTATCAAAATCACCCGACATCATGAAAGTGCGGGCAGTTTGATGCATGGTTTTAGGATCTTCGGGCTGAGCAATAACTACAATGCTTAAAACCAGGGAGAAGAATAAGGCAAAAAGATATTTCATATTACAAATTAAATAACAAGAGACGCTGATAAAAACGTCTCTGTTGCAAAATAACAAATATTTAGCCAGACATTTTGATAGTGTGTCGGTTTCCCACAAAGACACAAAGGACACAAAGCTATTTCTTGATTTTCTTTGTGATCTTGGTGGCTTAGTGGGAAATAATCCTCAAATACATACCCTCCTGATTTTTTCAGATGAGGTGTGTCAGCAGTCCATCTCTTAATTTCGGCTCAAACCAGGTGCTTTTGGGAGGCATCACATTACCACTGTCGGCAATATCAAATAATTGTTCGATGGTCACGGGGTATAGACTAAATGCCACTTTCATTTCACCGCTGTTCACCCTTTTCTCCAATTCTCCCAAACCCCTGATGCCACCAACAAAATCAATCCGCTTGTCTGTTCGCTGATCTTTGATGTCAAGTAATTTGGCAAGCAAATTATTGGAAAGAATGGTTACATCAAGCACGCCGATAGGGTCATTCGTATAAGTTCCTTTTCTCGAAGTAAGAATATACCACTGGCCATTGAGATACATTCCGAACTCATGCAGTTGTGATGGTTTTACAGGAATCGGGCTCAGCGTGATCATAAAATCATCCTGCAAAGCGCCAATAAATTCTGCTTCATCATCATAATCACCCAAATCCTTTACTACACGATTGTAATCGAGGATCGCTAGTTCGCTCGCTGGAAAAATAGTTGTCAAAAAATATCTTGCGTCGCTGCTTTCAGGTAATGCTTTACTCACTTTTGCAGCGGAAGCGGCACGGTGATGACCATCGGCGATATAAGTAGCGGGAACTTTTTCTTTGAACAGGGTAGTGATATGATCATTCACGGCATTGATATCTATTACCCAAACAGTATGTTTGATGCGATCTGCAGCAGTGAAATCATAAACCGGCTTCACCGTAGCTTTCCATTCATTGATGATCTTGTTTAACTCCGGCACATCCCTGTAGGCCATGAACACATTTCCCGTTTGCGCCCGGATAGTTTGCATGTGATCAATGCGATCCTTTTCTTTTTCAGGACGGGTGAATTCATGTTTCTTGATCACATCATCAAAATAATCCTGCACAGATGAAGCACAGACCAAACCTGTTTGTGATCGTCCGTCCATTATCAACTGGTAAATATAGTAGCAGGGCTTATCCTCTTTGAACAAAGTGCCTTCAGCGATGAATCTTTCTAAATTCTCTTTGGCTTTTTCATAAACAGTATTGCCGTGTATATCAATACTGTCGGGCAGATCTATCTCTGATTTGGTAACATGTAAAAAAGAAAGATCGTTTCCCTTCGCTTCTTCTTTTGCTTCCTGCGAATTGAGAACATCATAAGGTCTTGATGCGACTTGTTGTGAAAGAGCAGGCTGTGGTCTTAGTGCCTGGAAAGGTTTGATGATTGCCATTTATTATTGGGTATTGAAAATTGAATATTGATCATTATCCTTTTCGCTGTGCAAAATCTTTCAGGAGATGAATAAAGGCTTTCACACTCTCTATTGTCAATGCGTTGTATAGAGAAACGCGAAATCCGCCTACACTACGATGTCCTTTTATACCGATCATGCCATTGGCTTTGCATTCATCGAGGAATTCCTTTTCTAAAGAAAGATCATCCATGACAAACACGGCATTCATCTTACTGCGATCTTCTTTTGTAACAGGTGTTTTGAAAAGCGGTAAGCTATCGAGGGTATCATAAAGTAATTTAGCTTTTGCATTATTCAGTTGCTCGATAGCAGCAACGCCGCCCTGTTCTTTTAACCAACGCAACGTGAGCATTGCAACATACACAGCAAAAACAGGCGGTGTGTTCAGCATGCTTCCTTCTTTAATATGATTGCGGTAGTCAAGCATGGAAGGAATGACACGATTTACTTTGCCCAATATGTTTTTATTGACTACCACAAGGTTCACACCGGCAGCTCCCATATTCTTTTGCGCACCGGCATAAATAAGATCGAACTTATTAAAGTCAAGTACACGGCTTAAGATATCACTGCTCATATCAGCTACCAATGGCACACCGCAATCATAAGGTAGTTGATGCCATTGTGTGCCGGCGATTGTTTCATTAGTGGTAATATGCAAGTAGCTTGCCGTGGGACTTACACCCAGGTCTTTTGGAATGATGGTATAATTGCTATCCTTTGCTGAACCGCTTACCTCTACATGACCGAAGAGTTTTGCTTCCTTGATCGCTTTGTTTGACCAGGTCCCGGTTTCTGTATAAGAAGCGATATCATTTTCATTTAACAAGTTCATTGGTATCTGCATGAACTGCGTTGTCGCGCCACCATGCAGGAACAACACTTCATGACTGTCGTCGAGCTGCATCAATTCTTTGACCAGTGCTCTTGCTTCGCTCATCACCTCTTCGAAGAGAGGAGTGCGATGGCCGATCTCTAAGATGGACAGACCGGAATTATTAAAATTGAGGATCGACTGGCTGGCTTTTTCGAATACCTCTTTTGGAAGTATAGAGGGGCCCGCGTTGAAATTGTGTAATACCATTTTTTCTGTAAGTGTCATATCGTCTGTAAAAAGAAGATGCAAAGATAAGTTACTGGTTGCTGGTTTCTATTTGCAGGTTAGGGAAAACTTCGATATAGCAGAAACCAATGAGCAGCAACCAGTATCCCCTCACTCATGCTCCCTTTCTTTACTACCTGCATTCTTCCAGGCATTGTTCAAAGCTTCAAATTCTTTGAGATCTTCCGCAGAGAAATCTTTGTTGCTCAGTTTTGTAAGATCAGGCTGCCCGGCATTGACCCAGGCCGTGTACCAAAAAGAGGCCACTGCATAAATAGATTGTCGCATTCTTCTTTCAACCATTCCTTTTAGCCTGGCATCATAGGCTTTTGAAAAAGCATAAGAGTATTGGCGAATGATGACGCCGTTGCGTTCCTCAAAAGCGAACTTCTGATCGTTAGGGAATTGCAGGCTCAATTCTTTTTCAACCCGTAATACCGTATCGGCAGCAGCAGCACTTTCCAATACCCTTGCCCATATAAAATCGGCAGGGCTCTTTATGTATTCAGCTTTGCCAATAAAGAAATCCCATTCTTGTTCAGCTAACAATTCAGGAATACGGCTTTCCCAAAAACCATGAATACCTCTTTGACCGCTGTACTGACCATTGTGATTTTTTGTAGCATGAAGCGGCACATGTGCATCAGCGATATAATGCCCGATCTCGGCAGAGTATTTTAAAACCAGTGCCTGGTTCTTTTCTTTAAATGCGTTGGTGAGACGATGAAGCATGGTTTGCAACCACCAGGGCACAATGCCATGTGCTTTGACAGAGTCTTCAGAAAATTTTGCTACTGCATCATCCCATTTTCTTGGCAGATCGGAGTAGGGATACTTGCCATACTGATCAATATCTATATAATGACGGGGGCCTTCTTCAGGCACAGCATACCTTCTTTTGTCAGGGTCAACAGCATGTTCTTCCAAAAAAGAAATATGAGGTTTGTATAGCACCATCATTTCCGGCGGCAGGAGAAAGACCGCATGATGATTGATCTTGCGATGACCATAGAATCCCCAGCAAAAACATTGCAGGGAGATTGCAAGCAGTATGGATAAGGTCAGTATTTTTTTCATTGTTAAATGGTGCTGGTCACCATCAACAATTGATCAACTCAATTCTTTTTTCGACTCTTCAACTCTTTCTGCATCGAGATCAACCACCCCGCCGGTAACAGCATATTTCATCGCTTCACCTGAAGTGATGCGTTCTATCTTACGGACCCTGGTTCTTGGCAGGATGTAGAGCTGTCCTGCAAAATTATAAGCTTGCGGCACATATACCGCTACTTTATCGGCACCCATATCAAATTTCTGCATTTCTTCATCGGTAAGAAAACCAACGATCCACACTTCTTCAGAAAATACATTGGCGAGCACAGCTTTATTGAATTTTCTTTTGTCACCCGCAAAGGCTTCAAAGAAATCTTTTGTTGAAGTATAAATGAATTTGATGCCCGGTGTTCTTTCCATCCAATGATCAAAGATGTTGAGGATACTTCCCATCAGGAAATTGGAACTTATCCATCCTACCAGTACTACAAAAAGAATGATGAGAACAAAACCGAGACCAGGGATATTTACATAGGGGCGAAGAATACCATCCACTTTTTCAAAAAGCCAATACAATGCATAAGCTGTTATTGCGATTGGTGCCAGGATGATCAGGCCCTGGATAAAGAAACGAAAGATCTTGCCAGCGATACTCCTCCTTTTCGGGGAAGCTTTGGGTGTCATACACAGTCAATTAGGCGCTAAAGGTAGCTGAAAAAATGAGCTTGGTATTTTTTTATAGAGAGAAGACCCTAACAGTTGTCAGTGTCAAAATTTTGTTACCAAAGGCAAAAAAACGGGATGGAAACTTTGGTTACGAAAAAAGTTTCCATAGTTTTGTCCCCTGATTTCGTGAAATATGGATCCTAAAGAAAGAATACTTGTTAAGTCCGAAGAGCTCTTCATGCAGTATGGCATCCGTTCGGTTTCTATGGATGATATCGCCAACAGCTTGGGCATGTCCAAGAAAACACTTTACCAATACTATGCCGATAAGGATGAATTAGTGGATGCGGTTGTGGAAGGACATATCAATGAATTGCAAAAAGATTGTATCACCTGCCGGGAAGACGCAAAAGATGCCCTTCATGAGATCTTCATCATGATGGAGCGTATTATGGAAGAGTTCAATAACATGAACCCGATGCTGCTGTATGATATGGAGAAATTCCATTTCAAAGCTTACCAGCGTTTCAGGGAGCATAAGGATAAATTTCTTGCACGCATTATCCGTAATAATATTGAATGGGGCATCAAAGACGAATTATATCGCCCGGAGATCGATGTGGATGTGATATGCAAGTTCAGGCTGGAATCAATGATGCTTCCTTTCAATGTATCGTTATTTCCCCCGGGTAAGTATAATCTGGGCCGTCTTTCTGAAGAGATCACGCATCATTTTATATACGGTCTTGCCACCATCAAGGGACATAAACTGATACAGAAGTACAATCAACAACGACAACAAAAAACTGAGATATGATGAAAAGAAGAATCCAGGGCAGGTTTTTGCTGATGGCGTTTGCGCTGCTACCGATTGCCGCTATGGCACAGGTAGCGGATACAGCAAGGAAAACAAAACATGAATTTTCCATTCAGCAGGCAATCGATTATGCAAAAAAGAACAACCTCCAGGTAAAGAATGCATTGCTCGATGTGAAAATGCAGGAACAGGTGAACCGCGAGGTTACTTCAAATGCATACCCGCATATTAACGCAAGTCTTGGCACTACCTACAATCCAAATGTGGCAACACAGGTATTACCCAATTTTATTTCACCGGCTACTTACCAGGTGCTGGTGGATGAAGGTGTAAAGGATGGGAACGGAAACCCTATCCAGATGCCGGACAATTTTGGTTTTATCGCGGCACAGTTTGGCACAAAATACAGCGCCAATGCAGGAATAAGCCTGAGCCAGATATTATTTGACGGACAGGTGTTCGTGGGATTGCAGGCAAGAAATGCAACCATGCAGTTTGCAAAGAAAAATGTTGAGGTAACCGAAGAAATGATAAAGACCAATGTCTATAAGATCTATTACCAGTTAGTGGTGAGCAAAACAGCTATTGATATGCTGGATGCGAATATTGCCTTGCTGGAAAAATTACTAAAAGATACAAGGATCATTTATGATAATGGGTTTGCTGAAAAACTGGATGTTGATAAAGTATCAGTTCAGCTCACCAATCTCCAGACAGAGAAAAGCAAAGTGCTGAACACAGTTTCCAATGGATATTTCGGGTTAAAAGTGTTGATGGGAATGCCCGTTGTTGATGAGTTGGTATTAAC
Source organism: Chitinophagaceae bacterium (assembly GCA_036383615.1). GTDB lineage: Bacteria > Bacteroidota > Bacteroidia > Chitinophagales > Chitinophagaceae > CADEDV01. Next base: position 1,438 of record DASVNY010000374.1, on the reverse strand, counting down.
TGACACACTCGATGAGAATCAAATAAAGGAAGGAGTGTTGGAGAATAGCACTTATAGCTACGAGGACAGAAAGGAATATCAATATGCGCAGATCGGCAAGGAGCTGAATGAATATAATATCAAACGTTATAAACTGAGCCAGATCCCAACTGTCACTTTAAATGGGCAGTATGCAAAGAATGCACAAAGAGATAAATGGAATTTCTTTGGCAAAGGCGAGTGGTACACGATCTCCAATGTTAATTTGAATGTTTCCATTCCCATCTTCAATGGATTTTATACCAAGTCGAAGATCGCGCAGGCAAAGATCACCCTGCAGCAGACGGAGAACAGGATACAGGACCTGAAACTTTCAATAGACAATGAAGTAGCGGCAGCAAAGAATAATTTCAGTTCAGCTATTTCAAGACTTGATTTTCAGAAAAGAAATATGCAGCTGGCCGAGAGTGTTTACCAGCAAACCAAAAAGAAGTATGAAGTGGGTACTGGTTCACAAACTGAGATCAATACAGCACAAACCGATCTGAAAACGGCACAGGCGAATTATACTTCAGCGCTGTATGATGCTGTGATCGCTAAAGTAGATTTCTTAAAAGCAACAGGTAAACTGCAATAACAAAACATATTATCATCAACCATGACCAATAAAACAAATTATATGAAACAATTTTTGAAAATAACGGTGGCTGCTTCGTTAGCAGTGTTGGTAGCAGCTTGTGGCGCCACGAATAAAGATAAGAATAGTGAAGTGGCCGAGCTGAAAGCAAAAGTCGAAAAATTGAAGAAGGAAAAGAACGGTCTTGATGCAGAGATCAGGCAGTTGGAAGATAAACTCGATAAAATGGATCCCGCATCTGCAGCGGCAAAAGCAAAACTGGTAACGCTTCAAACGATCGGTACCGACAGTTTTAATCACTTTATTGACCTGCAGGGAAAGATCGATGCGGAGAATGTAGCGTATGTAGCGCCAAGGGGCCAGGGAGGAGTTGTAAAAGCTATCTATGTAAATAGTGGTAGCCGGGTTTCAAAAGGACAATTGATATTGAAGCTTGACGATGCATTGGCAAGACAGGGAGTGGTAGCGGCTCAACAGCAGATTGGCGGCATCAAGGCCCAGTTGGCACAAGCTGAAAGTATTTATGAGAGACAACAAAATCTCTGGAAACAAAATATCGGAACAGAAGTGCAGGTGCTGAATGCAAAAACAAATGTAGAATCATTGCAAAGTCAATTGAAGGCTGCGGAAGCAAACGTGAGATTGGCGCAGGAGCAGGTTGGGTTATCCAACGTTTATGCAGAAATAAGCGGAGTGATTGATGCCATGAATGTGAAAGTGGGTGAGTTTTTTTCACCGCAGAGTGCAGCGATGCCAAGCGCGGGAATACGCATTGTTAATACCGGCAACTTAAAAGTTCAGATCAATGTTCCGGAGAACTAT
>DASVNY010000373.1:0-4019 GCA_036383615.1 Chitinophagaceae bacterium | reverse complement strand
TAACCTCCATAGAGTGGTGCACCTGGATCCCATCCTTGCATACCCCCTACTACACCCACTTGTTTTTGCTGTATATAAGCCATGTTTGTTCCTACATCGAGTGTAAGCCGGTAAATACCTGTTGATGCTACAGAGAAATTGCCACCCACATTATAACCGGTTGTGAAGCCAGCACCACTTGTTCCGTTGTTACCATAGCCAGATCCCCAATCACCCTTTGTTTTAAAGAATTTGAATTCGGTACCCGCATCCAGTTTCACATAGGTATAAAATACTTTTCCATACCTGTCTGATTTTTTATCGGTGATCATCTCAAGCGGGTTATTAATATCCCATGCAGGGTTTTGCACCCCACCCACCAAATAGAATTTTACCTGTCTTAGGAAAAATAAATTGTTCTGGTAGTCAGAAAGCTGTTTCCAATTTCCTGAAGTAGCTTCTACTGTCCATTTCAGGTTCACCTGCAAGCCCAGATCGGCCCATCCATGAGCAGCGACTGAATCGCTGAGCCTTTGATAGGAAACAACGGCAAAACTATCAGCCCCATTATTGCCAGGTGTTATCCTGAACAGCGTTTGTGTGGCCCAATTGATTGGAATTTCATTTCCATTTCCATCCAGTTTTCTTTCAGCAAATAAAATGCGGTAAGTAACGGCAGGGCTTCCTGTTGCCGGAACTGATTTTGTCCAGCGGAAAGTGAAATTATCGGCTGTTGAAGTTGGGTTGATCTCCAAAGGAGTTGTAGTTGGCACCGGTGCTAACAGTTTGAATGGAGTTGATCCATTCTGAAAACGGGTAACAGTGAGGTTAAACGCAGTTGTTGCCTGCACTGTAACATCACCATTATTTGCTTTAACTGACCAGGATAATTCTGTTAAGGCACCAGCCGCAACTGCTTTTGCCTGCAATGCCGCATCCAGTTGTTGATACGTCAATGTTAGCGAAGTAGCAGCGCCACTATTATTAGATGGGAACTCAAGCATAGGTGTATTAAAGTCACCCCCACTCCTTAGTACAGCGACAACTTTATAGGTAGGCGCCGTAGTAAGACCCGGCTTGGAAGGATTCCAGGTGAAATTGATGGCCTGTGAAGGTGTAGCCGAGTTCAGCACCACCTTAGTACCCGATGAAGGAGTAAGCAATGTGAATCCCACAAGACCTTCCCCGGTCGGGTTGTTTCCTGCCAGGTCAGTTTTTTTACAACCTGCCATCAGCAAGCCAAAAGCTGAAAGGAGTATTACTATTTTTTTCATTACAGCAATTTTTATGGTTCTGAACTTTTTTAGTGTAAAGTGGTGAATGTTACTTCGGCTTCCGACGAACTTACATTGGTCGGCACACCAACATCATTCAACACCGTTCCATTGAATTTGTATTTGAATTTTTTCAGTGTTCTTCCTGCCGATGGAGTGAAGCTGGCAGAAGGAATAAAGCTGGCTGTCCAGATATTATCCATCAACACCCGCACATTAATATTCAGCGGTGACCCAACCTGTGCATCGGTATTATCATACATCGTGATAGTAGCAGTTGTTGGCGTCATTCTTTGTTCATTAGCGGTAGCTCCCAGCGTACGATCAAAGTTTACAGACACTACATCGCTCTTATCTACTTTAGCTGGAAATATTCTCAGCATAGTTGGAATAAACACTAACGGATCAAAAAAGTAAGGGCCGAAATCAGATGTTTGAGCCGAACCATCTTTTTTCTTTACGAGGAAATTAAATCTTGTCAGGTCGCCGGGAGGGCGGCCCCACAACAAAGTGGCGGTGAAAGTAAATCTCCATTTATTGGTTCCTGCAGCGGTCATTTGTGCTGCAGCAGGGGAGTTGGTCCATGCAGTGTTTAACGGGCTATCACCGGCATTACCCCACATCCAGAGATAGGCTTCAGTGGCTCCGGCCATAGGAGTACCCGTTACATCAATTGTAAATGTTACCTGGTCCTGTGCAGTAAACGACGAGGGACTGAATGTCGGGTTTTGCGCATCCACCCATATGGCGCTGATAAGAAATGATAGCAGGCAAAATAGTTTTTTCATATAGCAGTCGTTTATTGTTTGGTAAATTCATACGTGTAAGAGATCAGCAGCTTGTTATTGTTGCCCGGATCTCTTCTCTCAATTTTGAATTTCAGTTTTGTATTGCCACCGGTCGGAAAAGCACCGAGTGTTACAGTTTGAGTGGCCGCTCCCTGTTTAAAGACCAATGCCGTTGGTGCATCCCAATTATCAACGGTCCAGTTGCCTGATGAAAAATTAATAATAGCCGGAGAGCTACCCGCATTGCTTGTAAAAGTGGTAGGTGATCCGTTACTATTTATGTTTAGCGTTAGGGCAAACTGTGTGTAAGGAAAAACATTGGTCAGGTCAAGTTCACTTACAAAAGCAGGAAAGCCTTTGCCTTTGGCATCCTCATCTACCTGTGTCACCTTGGAAAGCTTCCATGCCCCTGCAAATGATGACGGAATTTCTCTTGGTTCACCGATATCTTTAAAATCTTCGGGCCGGCAACCTGTAACAAGTAATGCAGCCAGCAGGAAAGGAAAAATTATTTTGCTATATTTCATAAACATTCGTTTTAGTAATTAGTATTAAAAACATCCGCCTTCAGGATTCATTACAAATGCAGTAAAAGCGTCCTGCTCTGCTTTCGGGAATTGAAGGATGAATCCATTACAGTTCCAGGGAGAGTTTCTACGGTCAACATTCACACCCGCCCCTGCTCCAATACGTTTGATCTCATGGTAACGGTTGCCTTCGGCCACTAATTCCAGCTCTCTTTCTTTCCGGGCCGTTGTTACAACCAGGTCAGCCACCGCGTTAGTAGGCAGGTTTCTTGAAGGGCCTCCATAAGCACGGGTCAGTATCTGGTTGATATTGGTGATGGCAGCCGCCAATGCAGCGCCGCCAACTTTTGCACCACTCTCGGCCAGGATCAATTTGATCTCGGTGAGATGAATGATGGGAAGGTCAAAATTGTCTTTATTGTATTTGCGCTGTACAAAATATCCTGCGTGCAATGTATTACTGTACCAGGCTTTGCGAACATCGGCTGCATCACTCACAGCAAAATTGTAAAATGTGCTGGTATAGTTCAGGAAAGGAATACTTCCCTGGTCAGAACGATAATTACCTCTTAATTCACCTCCGGGCTGATAACGATTTACTTCGTTGGCGATTGTGAAGATCCCTTCTGTACTTAACCCAAGCGAAAACCGATTTGTGTAATTATTATCCAACACGAACCCACCGTTATTAACCACATCTGCCGCATAAGCATAAGCATTTGCATAATCGTTCATCTGGAAATACACTTTTGCCAACAGTGCTTTAGCTGCCCATTTTGTTGCCTTATAATATTTGGGATAGGTAGCAGGCAACAACGTTTCAGCTTCTTTCAAATCCTCAATGACCTGGTCATATACTTCTTTTACAGTTGCTCTTTGCACGGAACCGATCAACACTTCCGTTCTTAATGGAATACCATAATGACTATTATCATTGGTATAACCCCAGGGCTGTGCAAATAAGCGAACCAGTTCAAAATGTGACAGGGCACGAAAGAACAGCGCTTGTCCTCTTACATTATCTTTATTCGGGGCACTAATCATAGAATCCTTGCCCAGGATAATATTGGCTACATTAATAATACGGTATCCTTTTTTATACAGGTTATCCCTTGTGCCTCCGAATATAGAGTTCTGGCGTTTAAATATTTCAGCATAGTCACCACTGTAGCGGCTGCCATCCAATTGATCGGCCAGAGCATCAGTGATGGATTGAATTCTTCCGCCTAAAAAATCATTATCACCAACCAGTGTATATTCTCCATTGAGAAAATCAAGCAAACCGGCTTCATTTTTAAATGCTTCTTCTTCGGTCATTTGTCCTTCTGGTGGTTTTTCCAAAAATTTCTCACATCCTGCCAGAACAAACATTAACATAAACACCAGCAATATTTTTGATAGATTCAGTTTCATGTTTATAAATATTTTGATGTTTAAAAATTAAGATTAAC
>DASVNY010000372.1:0-4900 GCA_036383615.1 Chitinophagaceae bacterium | reverse complement strand
CCGCATGAAAATAATCCCGCACATGATCCAATGCCATGATGATCATGACAACGCCTCGCAAAAAATCGATTGACCGGATCCGTGATTGTGTTATCGGGGATAATGAAGCAGATTTGGCAAGCATGGGGTTGGTTAAGATGAATAGAATAAAGGAACAAAAATTTCTTAAAGCATCCAAACGGTGATATATACCCGGGGTTAATGCTGAAAAACAACTGCAATGCAATAAAAAGCACTGCCCGCTTTTGGGGATACTGCCCACTCTAAAACATCCTTAGTTTTGAGAACTCAACCAACCAGTAATGGAAGCACATTTCAGTTTAAACGACAAAGAGTTTGAGCAGCAGTTCCGTGATTGCAAATTCGACCCGGCGACTTTTAGTCATGAAGCGCATTTAAGATTGGCCTGGATACATATTCAAAACTACGGCACAGAGAAAGCTGTTAAAAACATCCGCGAGCAGTTACAGAATTTTGTTGAACATATTGGAGCAACAGGCAAATACAATGACACGCTTACCGTTGCGGCGGTGATGGCCGTAAGCCATTTTATAAAAAGATCGGGCGCAAACAATTTTGCTGGATTTATACAGGAGTTCCCAAGACTGAAAACCAATTTCAGGGATCTTATCCAAACACATTACAGCGAGGATATTTTCAAACTGGAAGTTTATAAGAAAGAATATGTGCAGCCAGACCTGCTTGCCTTCAGTTAAATTATCTTTTCAGAAATTTTCCTTTTAGCAAACGATCCATCACTTCATCTTTCAGGTTGCGGCTGATCGGTATATGATGCGCCCCCACCCTGATCTCATTGCCCTCGATACTTTCAATTTTGGATGCCGCCACGATATATGACTTATGCGTTTTGATAAAAGAATGAGCAGGCAAATAATCTTCTACTGATTTAAACGTGAGATAGGTGATATATTTCTTTTCCTTTGTTTGTATCACTACATAATTTTGGAGCGCTTCGGCAAATAAAATATCATCATACTGCAACTTCACCAGTCTGCCATCTGCTTTGATAAAAAAATAATCGCCAGCCGCGCTTGTTTCACTCACATTTTTTTCTCTTATCTCATAATACTCTTTTGCTTTTAAAGCTGCTTTGAGGAAGCGATCGAAAGAGATCGGTTTTACCAGGTAATCCAGGGCATTCAATTCAAAACCTTCCAATGCAAACTGGGGATAAGCCGTTGTGAAAATGACCGGTGGCGCCTGTTTCAATGTCTTAATAAAGTCAAGCCCAGTGATCTTGGGCATTTGAATATCCAGGAAAAGCAACTGCACTTCTCCCTTACTGATCATGTCGGCAGCTTTTAAGGGATTATCAAACTCTCCCACGAGATTTAAAAAATCAGTGTCGGCGATATATTCTTTTAACCCCTTTCTCGCCAACGGCTCATCATCTATGATCATGCATCGGAGGTTCATATGTTGAGGTTGAGTTTAAGATTGAGGTTTAAGTTGAGGGATGCTCAAATCAAGTTTTACAGAATAAGTTTTTGCTGTTTCTTCAATTTTCAGTTCATGTTTTTCGGGATATAACAATTCCAGCCTCCGTTTTACATTGACCAGACCAATGCCACCCTGTTGCCCTTCCCATTGCGAGACGGCTTCTTTTGAATTTTCTACTTTGAAACTAAGTGTGCCATTGCTGCGGCTGATATCGAGTTTTACAAAATTGTTTTTGTCGTTATTATGTGAAATATGTTTGAATGCGTTTTCAACAAATGGTATCAGCAACAAAGGTTCGATAGAAAATCCTTTTACATTATCATCACAATTGAATTGCACCGAATAGCCCTCATCCTTTCTTAATTGCTGCAGGGCCACATAATCTTCGAGGTAGGTTATTTCTTTTTCAATAGGTATCTTATCACCACTCATTTCATATAGCTGGTAGCGCAACATTTCTGAAAATTTATGCAGCGCTTCCCTGGCTTCAGGATTATCTTTTTTGATCAGGAAATAAACCGAGTTGAGTGAGTTAAAAAGAAAATGCGGGTTGATCTGTGATTTCAAAAAATTAAGTTCCGTTTCCGCTTTTTCTTTAGCTATTTCAACCAGCCGCTGCTGCATTTTAGCATAGTCGAACATGAGCTTGATAGCAGCGCCGGCGATAACAAGGAACAAATGCGGTAAAAAGTTATCATAGACCCTCGCCTTCCAATGGTCGCCAAAATAAAGCAGGCGGGGATCGTTAAGATAATTACCCAGTATCTGCATCTTCAACAAACTGCTGCCCATGATCATCAGCAAAAGAACAATGGCAAACCCGACATATTTCTTGCGGTAGAAAAGTTGTGGCAGTAATACATAATTGGTAATATAGACCAGCACAGCAAGGTCAACCACTTTTATCAGCGTGACCGTAAAGGCGATGCTGTCATTCCTGTATTCACTGTGCCGGAACATAAACCAGAGTCCGAACAACAACATCCAGAAAAGAACATGATCCAGCTTGTATTTGAGCAATCCGCGATTATGCATAACACAAATTAAATTTACGATTTTGACCCGGTAAAACCGATTACAGCAGAAGCACTGTTTCCGTGACCAACTGCATTTATTCACTTCATCAAGACCTGTTGACCTTAGGTGTAAATAATTTCCTCTGAGCGGTACAGTCAAAGAACTTTAAAATAAAAGCCATGAAAAACAGTTGCGTTTTATTGATCGCTTGCTTGCTCGGTCTCAGCGCCTGCGGCCAGGATGCCTCAAAGACAAAAACAACAAATAAGTCGCCCGAAAAAGACATAAAAGTGGGTGGCGGTTGCGAAGGCTGTGAAGCCATTTATGAAAACCCAATACCGTTTGACCAGTTAAATGAAGTGGATACCCTTTCGGATTTTAATACACCCGGACCAAAACTGGTTGTTAGCGGTATCATTTATCAAAACGATGACAAAACGCCGGCAGCGGATGTGATACTTTATTTCTATCACACTGATCAAACAGGTGTGTATCCTACAACAGGCAATGAAAAAGGATGGGCCAAACGTCATGGTTATCTGCGTGGCTGGATCAAAACAGATAAGAATGGATTTTATAAATTCTATACCCTGGTGCCTGCCTCCTATCCCAACAGCACAAACCCTAAACATATTCATCCCATCGTTAAAGAAAAAGGAAAGACAGAATACTGGATCGATGAATTTGTTTTTGATGATGACCCATTATTACCAAAAGAAGAAAGAAACAGGAGCAAACCGGTAGGTGGTTCGGGAGTTTTAAAAACGGTATTGAAAGACGGAGTGCTCTATGCTGAAAGAAATATCATTCTCGGATTGAACGTAAGTGGCTATCCAAAATGATATCAGCGGAAATCGCCTCCTGGCTTCGGCATTTTTGATTAGTTGAGGATTTTTCAGTTGACTTATTGAGTTTCTTGGCATCTTCCTGTCTTAGTGCCTCCGTGTTCCAAAACATGCCGGCTACAGGCGTTTGGAACACAAAGACAGCAAGGCACAAAAACACCAGGAGATATTAAGACCTCTTCGCTGAATTAGTTGAATTATAAGTTTCTTCGGGTCTTCCTGTCTTAGTGCCTCCGTGTTTCAAAACATGCCGGCTACAGGCGTTTGGAACACAAAGGCACTAAGGCACAAAGACACCAGGAGATATTAAGACCTCTTAGTTGAATTATGAGTTTCTTCGTGTCTTCCTGTCTTAATGTATTTGTGTAGGCAGCAAGGCGGGAGGTTACCGGATATAAAAATCAGCTTTCACCCTGTAGTAGGTAACATTTCGTTCAACAAGATTAGCCAGCATCCCATTTACTTTGATGCGCCAGAGATCTTTTGCTTCATCAAAGGTTGCTTCAACCGTGCCGCTTGACAGGTTAACATAAGAAGCCTTGCCAGCACCACCGGAACGAAATGAATATTTTGCTTCGAGGTCAAATTTCTTACTGCTGCCAACACCTATCTTATATTTTTCTTTATCCTTCAGTCTTTTGTCCTTAAAGAACATAGTGAAGAATTGATCTCTTTGCTGAATAGCGATGATAAGATCTCCTTTTGAACGGCTAACTCTCACTGTTGATGGCTGGTGTTCGAGAAAAAAGTTATTCGAGGTAAGTGTATCTGTAATGAATACAGGGCAGCGGGGTAATGTGGTGTCTCTTTCTTCCTGCGCGGAAGCAAAAAGAGAAAATAGTAATGCTATAACTAAGAAACTGGTTCGCATGGTTCGGTGTTAAAACAGAAAAAATACAATTATTTGATCATTTGATATGTAGTATAAAGCATTATTTGACATTTCCTACCCTTTCACCAAATAACAAACTGCCGATACGGACCATATTGCTACCTTCTTCGATTGCTATCTTGTAGTCGCTGCTCATGCCAATAGAGAGAGTTGCGAGCTGTGGGCTGTGAGCTGTGAGCGATCGTAACTTTTCGAAAAACCTTTTCAGGTTTCTAAACTCAGCTCTCACTTTCTGCATGTCATCAGTAAATGATGCCATTCCCATTAATCCGCAAATCCGCACATTAGCCATTTGCAAATTTTCAAATCCCCCAATTATCTCCTCCAGTTCTTTTTCATCAAGGCCAAACTTGGTTTCTTCCTGCGCGATGTATGCCTGCAACAAACAGTCAATAACACGGCCATTTTTCTCTGCCTGTTTGTTAATTTCTTTCAGGAGTTTAAGACTGTCAACCCCGTGAATGAGTTGCACAAAAGGAGCAATGTATTTTACCTTATTGGTTTGCAGGTGGCCTATAAAATGCCAGCGAATGTCCTGGGGCAATTTTTCCGCTTTATCCACCAGCTCCTGCACATAGTTTTCGCCAAAATCCCGGTGGCCAAGCTCATAGAGTTCTTGTATATCTTCAACAGGCTTGGTTTTGGAAACGGCCACCAGTGTGACTGAATGGGCACTTAATTCAGA
>DASVNY010000371.1:0-3043 GCA_036383615.1 Chitinophagaceae bacterium | reverse complement strand
TAAATGCAGGAAGATTTTTTTTGGTAAGCCGGTAAGACAATGTCACTTCCCGTAATCTTGTCCAGGTGGCATCCGTAACAAAAGGTTCAAGCACGTTTCCAAAAAAACCTCCCAATGATGTGTACCAGCTTTCAGTTAAGGCCACATCGGGACCACCGAAGTTGCCGATATTTCCCCTGAAAGTAGTTCCTGCGGCTATCGGCGACCCATTGTATGTATTTAATGCAGCAGGCGCAACAACTTCATGGGCTGTTGCTACACTTGTTCCATAATCACGCAATACTGATTCTGTTGCATCAACAATATCACCACCCTGTGAATGTTCAAAGAGGGCGTATAGTTTCAATCGCTTGTACGCAACAGTAAAACCCAAACCACTGCGCCAATCGGGGTTGGGATCACCGATCACTTTCTGTGTTACATCTGAAATTGGAAATCCTTTTGAATCGAGGATATAGGCTCCTTTATCATCTTTCAGAAAACCGATGGCCCATAAAGCACCCAACGCATGTCCTTCAACCGCTCTTGATGAAACTCCATTCAAACCTCCAAGATTAATTGATGCGGCACCATCAAGATCGAGTACTTTGTTCCTGTTTCTTGAAAAATTCATATCGAAAGAAACCTTCCATTTTTTTGTATCCAGCAATTCATACGTCAGGTCAAGCTCTATTCCTTTATTTTGTATTGAACCTGCATTGGCATAGAGATTAGTAAAGCCAGTGCTTGGTGCCTGTGGGATATTTAATAAAGCATCTGTTGTTTTATTGAAATAATAAGTAGCTGAAAAGCTCAAGCTGTTTTTGAAAAAGCGGAGGTCAGTACCCAGTTCCAGTTCACGTTTTTTCTCAGGGCGTAGATAAGGATTTCCCTTGGAACGGCTCTGCACATAAGTGCCTAACCCGAATATGCTGCCATCCAAATTGGGGTCGAGCAATTCCTGCCAGTTAGGTACAAAGAAATTAGTTGCTGTATTATAAGCGTCAGGTTGAATGCCCACAACACCATAAGCAACCCTGAGCTTTCCAAAAGAAAGAACATCTTGCTTAGCGAAAGCTTTCAGATCACTGAACTGCCAGGCAACATCCGCCGATGGATAGAAGAAACGGTTATTTGACAACTCACCAAATGTAGAAGCAGCTTCTAATCTTCCCGTCAGGTTAATATAGAGTTGGTTGTAAATGCCTGCGCCGACAGTAGCATAACCTGCATTGGTACGAATTTTCTCATACCGATCGGTGTTGCTGATATTGGCAACAGGAGAATTACCTAAGTCACGCGGGCCATCCGGAATAATAAAGTTTGTACCCGTTGCTGCAAGGAGGCTTTCATTTTTAGTATTGTAATTAAATCCAACTAAAATATTCCCTGTAAAGTTCTCGCTGAATTCTTTTTGACTTTTCGCGATCACATCAAGGTTGAACTGTGTTTGTTTGTATTCATCCCTGCTGTATGAACCCGTGGGTGCATTGATCGTATAAAGCGGCATGTAGTTCAATTCTTCTTCATTGAAATGATCTATACCTGCTCTTACTGTTACATCAAACCATTTGACAGGCACAATACTTAATTCTGCACTATTGGTAAAGCGATTTACTTTGTTATGATTGTCCTGCTTATACAATGTCCAAAGCGGGTTGTTGAAACCCGGTGTATTGGCGCTGCCCAAATAATTTCTGTAGGAACGCTGTTTGTTTGGTACAAAGGAAGCAGTAGGTGAAGAATAATAATCGCCGATATAATCTGTATTATCAAAATCAGCGGGTGTACGTAACAAGCCAAGCATTACGCCGCCGCTGCTGGATCCTCTTCGCACACGATTTGATTGTGTGAGCACATACGAAGCTTTATTGGAAACCGACAGCCATTTATTCATTTTATGCGAGGCATTGATACGAACAGTGCTGCGGCGATAGTCGCTATTATTGCGGATAACGCCGTGCTGGCTCATATCACTCAGGCTCAAGAAATAATTGGAGCGGCTATCTGCTCCGCTGATCGATATAGAGTTGTTGAGATAATGTCCTTTTTGAAAAACGCTGTTGTAGTTCTTATCAAGAAAAGTCTCCTGGGAATTTTTTGTGGTAACAGGATAATAGATCGTGCCGGTAGGATAGCCAACGAAATAATCAGCAGCCGTATTCACTGCATCGGCGCCGCCTGCGCGATTAGCTATTTTATCACCCCAGCTTCTTGCATTGTTAGCTCTCCATACTCCACCTGTTCCTTGTCCGAATATCGATTGCAATGGATAATTGAAATTGACATCATCAATCGAATAAGTGGTCTTGAAACTGATATTGACCTTGTTATTATTGGCTCCTTTTTTTGTAGTGATAACGATCACACCATTTGCGGCACGCGTACCCCACAGGGCTGCAGCGGACGCGCCTTTCAAAACCTGTATGTTAGCGATATCATCGGGGTTTATATCACTCAACCTGTTTTGTTGAGTTACTCCCTGGCTGGTCTCTCCGCGGCTGTCACTTGCAATAGGAATACCATCCAGCACGATCAATGGACCTGTGCCTCTTGTAATAGTACTTTGTCCCCGGATCAGGATCTGCGATGCCGAACCCGGATCGGAACCTGATGATCTTGACACCCGAACTCCGGAAGCCTTTCCACCAAGCGCATCTGTAAGATTTACTTCACCTGAATTAGCGACCTGTTCACCTGTGATCTTTGAAGAAGAGTAACCAAGCTGGTCTTTTTTTACTTCAAATCCCAACGCAGTAACTACCACATTAGCTAATGTTGTGGCTGTAGGAGTTAAACTGATGTTGATCGTAGTTTGGTTACCGATCGTGATTTCTTTCGGTTCATACCCAACATAGGAAACGACCAGTATGCTGGCATTTGCCGGAAGGTCGAGTGAAAATTCGCCTTTTGCATTGGTTGCCTTCCCAACGGAAGTGTTCTTTACGGTAACAGAAGCTCCTGATACCGGGTTGTTCTTTTCATCGAGAACAACACCCGTTATGGTTTTGTTTTGTGCGTATGTACTTTGAACAAAGAGTAATGACAGCAGGTAAAATAGCAA
>DASVNY010000370.1:0-17567 GCA_036383615.1 Chitinophagaceae bacterium | reverse complement strand
CTGTATCACTCTACCCTTATCATCATAAATACTAACTGTAGAAATGAATTGTGCAGGGCTGCTTCCTAAAATTTTGGTTTGTGTCCATGTGGCCATGCCTTTGAGCGCCGTGCTTTGAGCAGGCATTTGCGGATATGGATACAGGTTGTTATCTGTAGCGGAAAAGTGGCCGTTCCAGCTATTTAGATAAGAGCTGCTTAATCCGGCAGGTAATCCCGTGTAATCATCATAATGGGCAATGGTCAATAACTCATAACCCAATGCGGTTGAAGGATAAGATGTTGACCCGGAAGCGTAATCCTGGTGATTGACAAGTGTCGATCCATCATTATTCCATAAGCCCGTTTCAATGGGCCTGTTCAACCCGTCATATTTTGTGATCAGCCATTTGTTAGCGGCCCGCAGGTTTGCGTCCTGTGTCATCACTAACCTGTCCCTTGCATCATAGACCATATAAACCGGATCGGCGCCGGGCACTTTTTTCATGATCATCCGGTTGTGCTGATCGTATTCATAACGAAAACATCGCTCAGTCAGCAAAACAGTTGTCAATTGCCAGTTGCTGGTTGATAGTGCTTTTACTCCTTCGGGCTGTATGACACAACGAAGATTACCCAGATCATCATAAATATAATAAGTGCATAACCAGCCATCGTAATCACTGCCGCTGCCATTGTCGGCTGATGCAGTCAATTGAACTTTCTTTAATATCACTTTACCTTCCTTATCCTTGAATTCGATCACCTGTTTGCCGTGTTCATCCTCTGTTCCATTCTTATACAAGGCTCCGACGGGATAGCTCGTTGTGGTGCTGTAGGTACCAAAATCGTTTGTTATGTCTGTTACATCCCAGGTGCGTACGGCATCGTTTACTGTATTGACCCAATACTTCGCTTTTACCGGGTGTGTTATCGAGGCTTCTTCACTACCCACCCAACTGGCTCCTGGTGCGTAAGTATCATTTACCCGGTTGAGGGGTGAAGCTTCATAGTTGATTTTGCTGTAGGCCCAGTTCAGATTATTGGGGCCCAGGTTGGTTTCACCTGCCTGCCCGCTTAATTGTGTATTATAAAACGCGACCTGCTGTTGAAATGGATTCAGCTTGAACAGTCCATTATCTTTTGTGGCATCGGTAGCGGTAGTAGCAAATGGAAGATATTTATAAACCTCTCTTCCGAATTCATCATACACATTCGCGCTGATCATATCTACCGGTTCATTTCCGACACCGGTAGTCAGCGAGCCATGCTTAATCACGGTTTGCAATGGCCGGCCAAGCCCATCAAAGTATTGTGTAGTTATTCTCGAGTGCCGCAAGTCGGAATTGATGGTAAATGTTCCCGAGTTAGATTCAGGCTTCACCGCATTCCAAGTGCGCACATGGTTTTTCTTTATCATTGCATCATAAGCTATTGGTGTTATTATCTGCCCAAAGCAGCAGTTTGTGAAAAAAAAAGCTGCAAAGCTTAGCTGCAAATAAATCAGGGAATATCTCCGCATATAATTTTATTTATAACAATTAATTATTGCCCCCGGAAGCAAGTGGCTTAGTATTGTGCTGGCCGGGTCTTTCGCGCATTCTTCTTCTTATCATTTCTGTATAGTGTTCATAGGCAACCTCTCCTAGTGCATTTTTAACAGCAGTATTTGTTTCTTGTATAAGCAATCGCTTTGCCTCATTCTTTTCCTGCTGAGTAAATATCGTATTAGCATCTATTTGGGCAGAACTTAACAGGTAGTTATTCCTGAGGTTAAATACCTTGGTAATTATTGAGTCACTCACTCCTAAACTATCTTTCATAATTATCCGTTGCATTGAATCTGCAGAGGCCTGTTCTGAAGGCTGTGCGTGTAAAAGTGATAAAGAAAATAGGCAGCAGGCCATTGTCAAAAAAATCTTGTAGTAATTCATAATTATTTTTTACTGTTAGTATGTTTCTAATGCTATGTATCCTGTTCCAGCTTCTACAAAAACGTCTATGCTGTAACAATTGGATCCTGACCCCATTTTCTGCAAAATCTGATTAGCGCCTAATGAATAAGTAGTGCCGGTACATGTTACCGTTTCATGGAAATCAGTTACTGTATCATTACAATATGTTTTCCGCCTATTAAAGTTTACCGACAGGTTTGTAACTGAGTATGGAGTTGTACAACTTGCGTCACTGTAAAAATGGATGGTTTGCGTTGCATATGACGTGATCAAATCATCCCAGAAATTGCTATATTCTATCCTGGCATAAATAGTAACTGAAGGTGAACAAGTACCATTTGTATTTGCATAAGACTGCCCGTTAGCCGTCACATCATTTTGCGCAATGGTATTCGCAGCAGCCTGGGAAGTGGTGGAACTGTAAGTATTGGCGGGCACTGTATAGGTTACCGCAGTACCTACATAGCCCGAGCCGCAATTATTGCGGGTAAAGATTCCGCTTTGCACGGTATTGAAATATAATATACCGCATTCTTCTGGTTGGCCTGTGTAGTTATAGCAGAATTTCTTCAGGATATTATTATCCTTATCCCGCACGAGGCTTAGACGGTTAAAATCATCATATTCATAGTATGTTGTTTTACCACTAGGATCGGTCTCGGAGGTTATCCCAACAAGCGGTTTATAAGTATAGGTATAAACCATGGCGCCGGAAATGTTTCTTAAATTGTTCAGGTGATTTCTCAGGGTTTGATCATCCGCCGGATTATCAAGGATATTTTGGTTAATATAACCTTCTGCGATCTCAGAAGTAGTGTTAATTAACTTCGCTACAGGATAATTGGATTTGTAGCCCCACAAATAGACTTCTTTTACATCACTTGTTTTTTGTTGTTCCAATATTCTTCCCGAACCTGAATAAACATTAAAGCTGATCTTTTGGACGAGACTATTACTCCTTGTCGAGGTCAAAACAGCATTGGGTTTTTCGATGCTTCCAAAACTTGCATAGCTTGTTTTCACTTTTTGAAGTGGATCTACCGTGTTACTTACAATTTTATTGACAGAGGTTTCAATTACAGGACTGATGATCCCCTTACTGATCATCGTAGAGTATGGCGCTGTGCTTGCATAATCAGTCGGATAAGTAAGTAACTGCTCTTTAGTTTCTCCTTTGCTGTTAATTGTAGTAATGCGTGTCGGTTGCAAATGATCCAGGCTGCCATATTCGTAAGTTGTTTCTTCTATCAACGGATCATTGGAATTTTCAAACCATACCTTATCCGTTTGTTTGTCGAGATGATACCAGAAACTCCAGTAGGTATATTTTACTATATCATAAGGCATTAATACTTCATCAAGGCTCCAGTTCGAATGTCCATAGGGAACAGGCTGCCATCGCTTTCTTATTATATAGTTATCGAAACTATGCTCCCAGCGACCATCAACGCTATAATCATAAATCGTTTCTTTTATTACGGAATAGCTTTGCCCAGTTTTCTTAAAATGTCGGTTGGACAAGATTGTGCCATCAGGCAATGCAGGTATCTCAACCTGTGGAATGCCGGCCATCTTATACCCTCTTATTTGAGAGTATATCTGATTATTATAAAATGTATTGAATTTCGTTTCCATACCACCATTATTCTTATTGACATCATCACTTTCAATAACATGACTATAAGCTACCGGTGAGCCCGAAAAATCTGGGATCCCCATTTGTGAACTGGAAGAAAGTTGGATAAACCCCTGGCACTCGATCTGCTCTGTGATAATCTCAGGTACACATCCGTGAATTCCCCAATTGCATACCAACCCTCCATTATAATTATTATTATAATCAGTTATTCTCAGCCCTACGCCGGAGGATTTATTGAGATCACTTAATGCGGCATAGGTATAATACTTGCTTATAGGAATAGCACCAGTTTCAGTAAGGCTATTGATCTGTTTAACCCGAATGCCGCAGCCCGGGGTGTTTTGTAAAAATGTGCTTACAACTGGAACTGATACCACTACTGAAGCGGATACTGACCATTTATAAACGATCAGCTTTACCTGGTAAGAAGTATTAGGCAACAGATCGGTAACAATATAATTAGTGGTTTCGTTATAATTTTTTAAAGAAACGGGCATGAGGACCGGACTTGTCGTACCAGTTTCTCTAATCTCCACTTTTGCTAAAGGGTGAAGGCCATCTGCCGGGAAATAACCCGTTTGTCCCGGTTGTGGTCCGTATGGATTTATAAACGTTGAAAAATCGATCTTGAACTTTCCTTCTGCATTCGTGGTCACATACTCTATGTCTTCAACAGGAGTAGTGTTAGATATACCTTCTCCATATAAAGAGGCTAAAGAGGAGTATGTTGTTTGCGTGACCATTTCTGGTAAAGTATGCGCTTCATAAATAAACTCCTGGTAACCACCCGTTGGATAAATAATTTTTGTCAACGATCCTTTTTTTCCATAAGTAAAATCAGGATTGCGGTTAGCCCCCTGGCTGGCATTTGCATACTGACTCGGGTTTAAAGGAATAGGAAAAAAATTACTATTAGTATTTGCACCATTAGCATAGCCAAAAAAATCCTGTGCCAGGGAATATTGGTCAGGCAACTCTGAAGGAGCATCATAAACAAATTCATGCTCTAATGCAGGAAGCCCAGGAGCAACTTCACGAAGTTTCTTAAGAAAGAATCTGCGGTTCACACCGGTCGTTATATACTGATCATACTGAAACTCAAATTTCTTGCGCTGCTCGTATCCGTTATACCCATTGTAGGATACAATAAGCTCTTTTAATCTTTTATCTCCGCTTGGATCACTGCGGTCTTCATAAACAAGATCGACCTTGACTCCATTGGATGTAGTAATATAACTTAGAATTTTTGTATAATATTCCGCTGAGTTTTGTTTAACGGTCGGAAAGGAAGCCGCACATTGATTATCGCAACCTTCGCAAAGCGAGTTAGTAGCCTCGGGAATAGCTTGCAAAATAACAGACTGGTAAAGACCCAGCATAGATTTGGTGATAATATCACTATAATAAAAATTTATCTCATGCCCCTCCGGGGATTGTATCTTATACAAGAACCAGGCAGTTTTTATAGGACGTGGAATAGAGTTCGATCCGTTCACTTGCAATTCTTTTGTCTTTTCGACTATTTCATTGCTGCCGCCAAAAAAATATTTGATGCCATCCGGGGTTCTGATAATAAAGGAAACATCATTTTCTTTGACAATGGAAAGGTTAGTATGATGTATTTGTTTCGGCAAACCATCGGCCCCAATAAAAAATCTGCCAGAATATCCATTTACAGAAAATGAATACTCATCAAGCTCACTATCGTAATACATGTTTTCAGCTTGAAAAAGATAGTTATACAACGGCTCATTAAAATCGTATGGGTTAAAGTCCGGTGTAGTTTGCCATTGCCTACCTGTACGATCATCCTCTTCATCTCTAACGGTACGTGATACCATTCCGTTTGCCATGAGGCTCCACCCTATTCCTACTCTTGAAGGAATATCATTGACTTTAATCCCATTGGAACGGTAAGCAAGCGAAATAGGAAATTTAATGGGGCCATTCTCAAGTTCATACAGTTTAATAGTTGCAGAGGCTGCACCCGTATGAAGGTCATTCGATAATAACCCTGCTTTTATAATGGCGCTCACCTCTGGAGTAGGTGGTACAACTAATGGCAGATCTTTTGGGTTGTTTTGCTGGGCTAATGTTAAAGCACTGTGCACAATTAATATTAAAGTCGTTAAAATGATCTTTCTCATAAACATTTTGTTACTTATTCTTTCAGGCATCGTATTCGATCCTTTATTTTATAGTATATCCCACCCTGAACACAACTGCCTGTGTTTTTGGAACTTGTTCATAACTCAAAAAGTCCCATAGCAACTGCAGTTTTGTTTTTTTGAAAAATTTGGTCCTTAGAGAAACGACTTTGCTCAAGCCGATCAATCCACTTTGTTGCCACTTGCTTTTATCTTCTAATTGAGCAAAATTTTCAAATGCAGAACGATAGTTTAACTCATATCCACCCGTCAGCCAAAAGCTTCCTTTTATTTTCATGTCGGCATAACTTCGCAAGCCAACACCCTGGTGTGTAATATTGATATTACGAATACTACTGCCCCATCCCATTTTATAGGAGGCCCCAATGCCAACAGCAGACCTGTCACTCAGTTTATACCCGAGCGATAATCCCACATCACTTGTCACCGGCAATAAGCCATTACTTTTTACTGTCTGAATGTTGGTTCCGTATTCCAATCTTTTCCAGAAACTCTTTGTCTTTTGATTGTTTGGCTTGAAGCCTTCCGGTATCAGGCCATCGCTACCTCTGTTTTGGATCTTATTTTTCAATTGCTGTAACTGCGATTGGGCCGCCTGCATATTTTGCTGAAATTGCTGCATCCCATTTGCACCAACCTGTTGTTGAATTAAATTATTAACGGAAGCCCTTGTTTGCAAGCCGGCAAGATCAGCGGTCGATGATGGCCCATTCCCCGGCAGGCGGAACAAAGAGGCCAATTGCGAGTTCTTACGCATGAATTCTTTGAAAGCACTGCTGTTACTTAACAACTCCAGCGCCTTCTTTTCTCTTTTCTTTTTATCCTTCAGCAAGGATTTAAACTCATTAATCTGCTGGCTGTAGTAATAAACAGATTTATTAAGCCGCTTCAGCTCTTTTGCAAAACCATACTGCGAAAGTTGCTCCTGCAGCAACTGTTTTCGTTCTTTTAAAAATTTCCGGATCGCGTCTGCTTTATTGAATTGTGATCCTAATTCATTTACGGCTGAGAGATCGGGTTGCTCCAGGAACCGAAGCGAACTCATCATTGTATCAAGTGAAGGGATATATTGACCAGGATAGGCAAGGTTCGTTTTTTCTTTCAGGCTACTCAATTTTGATTCACTCCCGGCAAACAGCTGGCTGGCCCTGGCAGAATCAATACGGGATAGTTTCCGTTTCATCTTCGCTTCCATTCTCTCAAATGAATTGAGCATTCTTGTTGATTGCTTATCGAGCTTACCACTTACAGTAGTAGCTTTATCCGCAACTGTTTGCTGGTAATCATTAAGCAATTTGTGATTGGAAAGAAGACTATCCTGCGAGAAAGACAATGCAGATAGTAGCAGGCAACAAAAAAGCAATGGAGCAACCTTAGTTAAAATTCTCATGTGCGCTGGCTGATAATGAAAGCAAATAACAGACTTAACCAATACCAGACAACGGGTTTTAAACGGTAATTTTTACCGTTTTTTAACGGTGCAAATCCGGTGTTTTGACGGCAGGTTTGTAGTCAATAAACGACAAAACAGGTAATAGGTCTGCTGATTTTAATGTGCTTAACAGCGACTCTATCGAATTCAGCAAGCTCCTGATCAACTAATTTTCTTCTTTTAATAAAGTAACTTGTAATTGCAATTACTCAATCATGGAACAAGGCTGGGACCCTGAAGTAAAAAAATATTTCAAAAAGGTATTGAACTCGATCGTGTATGGATTGATCTGGATGATGACGATCGCCTGGCTGGGAGCATATAAGGAACTGGCAATTATAAATGGCCGTCCCGGTATTGGAAATATTTTATTCTATATTTTTTTGCTGCTGAGCCTGGGCTTGCTGCTCCGTTATTATTATCGCACCTGGAAAAAATAATCCTCACTCTCTTGCTGGTCGTAAGCGAATAAAACCACCTGACAAATAATCAACTTTCATTTCAAGATAGGAACTCATTTCAGATGCAAGCAATGTTCCGAGAATGCCGAAAAAAAATGTAGCCGTTATTATATCCGGTTCATCCCCCTGGTTTTTTGCCCTTCCGGTAAAATAAAAATCTCCCACTTTCCTTTTTAATATATAATAACCATATTCGGTTACTATATAGGGCTTTCCTTCAAACACAAAAGCATACGCATCTTTTGGATTAAGTGTTTCAGGTTTTCCTTTATCATTTATCCTGCTCGCCAACCTTACATCGCCTTTTTTTGAAAAGCTAACTTTTAACGTTGCTTCCGTTGGTCGCAGGTTGGCAAAATCCTCATACGTTTTATACAGGCCATCAGGATAGCTGATCGTACTATAAGCAGGCAACTTAGCTTTTTCAATCTTATCGATATAATATAGCTGATTAAATGTGTACACCTGTGAATCAACTGCTGCCCTGATCAAATTGTCTGCTATAAAATCAGTAAGAAGCTTACTTCCTTTTCGCAACATGGGCTGCGTGGGATCCATGGTTTTTACAAGTACCGCTGTATCGATAATGTCCAATCGCCTGTATCGCTCTTCATTTCCCCCGAATAAAACTGCCCGCAAATAACAATATCCCTTTACGCCTAATGGAGTATTCACTTCCGCGAAACTGAAATACCTGATCACTAATACCAATTCGCCAGCCTGGCTGGTGCTGAGTGATAAGCGGCTCACTAATTTTTTCAGTTGCTCTTCCAGTGGTATTTGAACCACCACTTTTTCTGTCCTGTCGAAGGCCCCGATCTGCACTAAACCAAAATCCTCCGGGTCAGGACGCAGATCAACCAATCGAATGGAATTATAAATTGCTCCTCCCACTCTTCTGCCGGGAGCAGCGATCTCAAACACTTCTTTTTTGGATTGAGCAGAAGAGATCAGCGATTGCAATAAGAGGATAAAGAATAATAGTTGTTTCATACCCTGTAATTAACTACTATGATCAGAAACAATAACCCATTCAGCTTTTATTTTTCTCAACAATAAAGTGTAATGACCGCTTAAGTCACCAACAGTTCTTTTTAAGAACCATTTGCCTACCACCTGGAAGTATTCAGCAGATATTTTCTTCACTAAAAGAATATCGAATACCAGTTTGCCCATGGCGACAGTATCAGGATAATTCTTTTTATAATTATTCAGGGTATTTGTCCAGCCATACGTAATACCGCTTTTGCCGATAAACATCAGCGAATCGCTTTTCCAATAACCTTTCATAAAGCCCTCAACATCTCCTTTATTCCAGGCTACTGTTTGCTCATTCAGCAATTTGCGGATAGCTGCTTCATCTTTTGACTGGGCAAAAGAAATAGCGCAGCAGCTTAGTGAGATCAAAAGAAAAATGATCCTCATACGATGAAATTATATTCCAAGATAGGAAAAATAGGGAGTGTCTCATTTTTGGGTTTCCCGCAGATTTGCGCAGATGTTTCCGCAGATTTTCGCAGATATTAGAGCGGATTAATGGAGTATCGTTTTCGGGAGATATGTACTGATCTGCGTATTCTGCGATCAAATCAGCGAAAATCTGCGGGAAAAAAATTAATGATCACAATCATCGGAATGCCCATGATCATGAACCTGGCAAAGCCGAGAATTAATAACCAGGTAGCGTAGTGAATAGGGGAAATAGGCGTTGTCTCATTTTTGGGTTTCCCGCAGATTTGCGCAGATATTAGAGCGGATTAATGGAGTATCGTTTTCGGGAGATATGTACTGATCTGCGTATTCTGCGATCAAATCAGCGAAAATCTGCGGGAAAAAAATTAATGATCACAATCCTCCGAATGCGCATGATTATGGACCCGGCAAAAACGATAATTAAGAAAATGCGCCGCAACAATTAATAAAACAGCAGGGATCAATAACCAGGTAGCATAATGAATAAAAAATTCCTTCAATACAAGAAACAGGAACCCGGCAATAAATAGCAGGAAAGGCAAAAAACTATGATGATGTTTACGATATCCGTGATACAACGCATACGTACCAATACAAAAAGCCAGGATGATCATGCCGGCCTCAAACCCTTTGTTATCGATAATATCTTTCCCAAACAGCGTAAGGCTGTTAAGAAATAGCGGCAACAAAGCGCAATGAATAGCGCAAGCCAGCGAAGCCCCAATACCTAATGCATCCCAGTTTATCTTTAATCGCATGAATTGGCAAAGCTATCAAAAAGCAACGCTGTTGCAAAATTTTAGTTAGAAAATTTCTCCCCGTTCACAATCATTATAGCCTTGTTAACTTTGTGCCCTATTTAGTTGTTATGTCTAAAAAAGGAATATTCTATACCCTGTTTTTTGTGGCGCTGGTATCTGTTTTTTACCTGGTTGTTCAAAAATGGATCAAGCGAAACGACACTATATCAACAGTTCAGCCCTTTGCCTTTATTAACCAGGATGGAAAAGTAGTTACCAATAAAGATGTGGCGGGTAAAGTGTATGTGGCCGAGTATTTTTTTACAACCTGCAGCGGCGCATGCCCCATAATGAACAAGAATATGCGATTGGTATATGAGGAGTTCAAGGATAATAAGGATTTTTTGATCCTTTCACACACTTGTCAACCGGAAGTGGATTCTGTTCCGCAATTGAAAAAGTTTGCCAATTCGATGAATGTGAATACTTCGACATGGATGTTTTTGACGGGAAGAAAAGACAGCTTATATAATACAGCAAGGGTAAGTTACACGATAGATGATCCGCTGAACAACTTAAAAAATATTGATGACCAGTTTATGCATTCGCAGCTTTTCGCTCTTGTTGACCGGGAAGGTAAAGTGAAAAAGATATACGATGGTTTAAAAGAAAGCGAAGTAAAAGCAATGATCAAACAAATAAAGAAGATGCTGAATTAAATAATTTGTTTATGGCAGCTAATGTAAAAGATATATTACGTAACAATAACCTTAGTGTGACGGGTAGCCGGGAAAAGATCCTCAATCTTTTTTTTGAACAACCCGGTGCATTGGCGCATGGTGATATTGAAAAAAGGGCCGGCGAAAAGTTTGACAGGGTAACTGTATATCGCACTTTGCAAACCTTTGTTGACAAAGGGATCATTCACACTATACCCACTGCTGATAATTCTATCCGCTACGCCTTATGCAAAGATGATTGCAAAGAAGGTCATCATCACGATCATCATGTTCATTTTGTTTGCACGCAATGTCACACTACCTATTGCCTCGATGATGTTGTTACACCTGAATTAAAACTTCCCAAAGGATACACTTCCACGCATATTGAAGTGGTGGCTGAAGGCATTTGTAAAAATTGTAAATAGCTATAAAAAGTAAGCCCCGCTGTGGAAACAGCGGGACTTAAGGTTAAGGCTCTGATTAGTAGCTATTTTATATCGAATGATAATTTGCTGTACCAAAAGTAATATCCCGTTCTCATTCTCCGAAATTTAACCCATACCACTTTCAGGGTATTTTTCTAAGATTTTGCTAAAAGAGCTGCCTCTTTTTGCACAAATTCCATCAAGTCGCGGATATGATCCGGCGACAGATCAAACTTCAATCCGGCTGCTTTAAATAACTCCGGCAAAGTTCGGGTGCCACCCAGGTCAAGCGCTGTTATGTAATTATTAATTGCAGCATCTGCATTGATCTTGTATTGTTTCCATAAGCCGATGGCGCCTAATTGAGCAATGCCATACTCGATATAATAAAAAGGCACTTCAAATAAATGCAGTTGGCGCTGCCAGCTATAGCGGCGGTATTCTTCCAGGTTTGAAATATCAATGGCGGGAGAAGTGAACTCATCCAGGATCTCTACCCATTTGGTTTGTCTCTCTTCATCCGTATGGTTAGGGTTCTCAAAAACCCAATGCTGGAATTTATCAATCGTTGCGATCCAGGGAAAAATGGTGATCACTCTTTCCAACTGTTGCTCCTTGGCCCTGATCAATTCAATATCATTATCAAAAAAAACGGCCCAGTGGTCCATGCTGAATAATTCCATGGTCATGCTGGCCACTTCAGCGATCTCAGTTGGATATTCTTTAAAACCGGTTAACTCAAGGTCATGCGAAAGAAAAGAATGAATCGCATGTCCGCCCTCATGCACCATTGTTGTTACATCATCCAACTGTCCCGCAGCATTCATGAAAATAAAAGGAGCGCCACTTTCAGCCAGCGGGCAATTATAACCACCCGGTGCTTTGCCCTTCCTGCTTTCCAAATCAAGATGCCCCATCGCTTTCATTTTGCGGATACAATCCGCAAAGAATGGACGCAGCTTATCAAAACAGGCAATGGTTTTCTCTGTTAGCTCATCACCGGTTTTAAATGGACGCAAGGGTTGAATGCCTTCCGGCTCCGCCTCCACATCCCAGGGACGAAGCACATCCAGTCCGAGTTTTTTTCTTTTTGCTTCATACACTTCATTCACCAATGGCATCACGTGCAGCTTAACCGCCTCGTGAAAACGAAAACAATCTTCCTTTGTATAATCAAAGCGACCCAATTCAACAAAACGGAAATCGCGATAGTTTTCAAAACCGGTGTTCAATGCCACCTGGTGACGTTTGGCTAATAAAGTAGAATATAACTTATTCAACTCGTCTTTATCCTGCAAGCGACGGTCATTGATCTTACGATAAACTTCTTCCCTTAATTCTCTTTTGGGATCTTCTAAAAATTTCGCTGCCTGTTGCAATGTATATTCCTGTCCATTCACTTCAACGGTCATTTTTCCCGCGATCACACCAAATTGCTGCTGCATCACGTTCAACTCGGCCTGGATAGGAATATTCGCTTCCCTGAAAAGATCAATGCTCTTTTTTACATTACGCAGGTAAGTAAAATATTTTGCATGATCCAACTGAGACGCATAAGGCGATTCGATCAGCTTACGGTTTAGCTTATCTGAATAAGGCTGGATCTTTGGCTGAATCTCGAGCATAAAAAAGTTGAACGCCGCTTCCAGTTCTTTATTCTCCGTGTCGCAGGTCATTCTTATCTGGCGCCAGCAGGCGTCTTCACTTATCACGGCTTCCAGTTCACTGGCATCTTTCAACCATTGTTCCAGGTCTTTTTCAGAATCAATGCTTCTTTTATCAAGCTCTTTAAAATAAGGTTCCAGTGTTTCCCAATTACTGACCACAAAATCGGCTGGTAAAAAATGACGGGGAAGTTTCTGAATGTTTGCTGTATTGCTCATATCTCATCCTTTTAAATAAAAAGCTACAAACTTTAATATTGGTTTGTAGCTTCTCAATAACTAAGCTCTTGTCTTTATTTCTTTTTAGTAGCTGCTTTCTTTTTAGGCGCTTCTTCTTTTTCTTTTTTAGCGGTTGTTGTTTTCGCTGATTTTGCCGCGGCAGCTTTTGCCGGTTTCTTTTCTTCTTCTTTTTCTTTTGGCTCTTCTTTCTTTTTTGCAGCTGCTGCTTTCGCCGGCTTTGCCGCGGCAGGCTTAGCAGGCTTTTTTTCTTCCACTACCGGCTCCTGTTCCACCTCTTCTTCTTCAGGTATTTCAGTAAGCTTGATCTCGATATCATTCTTCTTTAATATAGCAAACCATTTCACCATCTTCTTCATATCGCTATTATAGACTCTTTCAAAGTCCATATCGGGAAATGCTTTTTCAAAATAGCTTTTTACGGCTGCCGCATCCTTATCATCAGGAAGTGAGCCACCGGCTTTATCCATCGCATGAAAAACATCAACAAGATTCACATTGTCTCTCACCGTATAGATCTCGATACTTTCCAAATGCGAGAACTGGTGAATACGACTTGAAACAAAACGGGTGCTTTTATCATCCAATGAACGGACAATAGCGCCATCTGTTTTACTATTGATCAACTCGAACAAACCGGGCAAACCGGTCACTGCAACTAATTTACTGTACTCCATATTCGTTAGATAGATATTTTAGGAGCTGCAAGATACTTGAGTTCCTTCAAACTTATCAGCAAAGTAAAATGAGCAAGGACAAAAACCAGGCCCGTTACATCTCCATATTAACGGTTTGTATCTACGAAGGTTTGCTTTCTTTTCAGCGTCCAATGGCTGTAATTATCAATTTATGAGGAGAATTTTTGTTGTACTTTTTTTGACAGGATTTGCAGGAGTTATTCAGGCTCAAAGCGTTAAAGGAAAATTAGTTGACGGCACAGATGCTAAACCTTTATCTGGCGCCACCGTAGAATTAAAACTGGTAAAGGATTCCACACAAAAGAGAAGCGTGGTGACCGACAGCAAGGGCGCTTTCCAGTTTAATGGCGTTTCTAAAGATTCTTTTTTATTACAGGTAAGTTCGATCGGGTATGAGAATTTCAAACAGTTTATTGCTATCAATGATTCTATCCTCGACTTGGACCTTGGCGAATTATACGTTCCAAAATCAAGCAAAGAGTTGATCGGCGTAACTGTTACGGCCAAGCCGGCCCCTGCACAACAAAAAGGCGACACTACCCAGTATAATGCCAGCCAGTTTAAAACAAACCCCGATGCAACCGTGGAGGACCTCGTGAAAAAAATGCCGGGTATCACGGTTGATAAAGATGGCACCGTGACCGCGCAGGGTGAACAGGTAAGAAAAGTAACGATTGATGGCCGTGATTTTTTTGGCGATGATGCTTCTGCGGCATTAAGAAATTTACCTGCCGATGTGGTTGACAAGATCCAGGTGTTTGATCGTCTCAGTGACCAGGCACAGTTTACCGGTGTGGATGATGGCAATTCGCAAAGAGCCATCAACGTGGTCACAAAAGCAGGTATGCGTAATGGCCAGTTTGGCCGTATCTATGCAGGCGCCGGAACAGACAATCGTTATTCGGCAGGTGGCAATGTGAGTTTCTTTAAAGACAATCGCCGTATATCATTAGTGGGTTTAACCAATAATATCAACCAGCAAAATTTTGCTTCGCAAGACCTGTTGGGTGTAACCAGCAGCGGTGGTGGTAATCGCGGTGGCGGCAATTTTGGTGGTGGCGGTGGTGGTCCGCGCGGTGGTGGCGGAGGCGGTGGAAATTTTGGAGGAGGTTTTGGCGGCTTTGGTGGCGGTCAGGGAAATTTTACTGTTGGTCAGCAATCAGGTATCAGCAAAACGAATGCGTTTGGTATCAACTTCTCGGATAAATGGGGAACAAAACTGGATGTATCGGGCAGCTATTTCTTCAATAGCAGTAATGTGCTGAATGAAAATTCATCAAAGACCCAGCAGCCATTGAGCCCGGATCTGACCCGTTATACCAATCAATCCAGTATTTCAAATTCGAAGAATTACAATCACCGTGTCAATATGCGTATTGAATACAAGATAGACTCAAGTAATTCAATTATCATAAGCCCAAGTCTTAGTTTTCAAAAGAACAGGTCCGTTTCAGAAGCGTTGACAAGCATTCTCAATAATGCCGACACCTCCAACACTTCTGATAATATGACCCGTTCCCTGCGCGATGGATATAGTATCCGTAACAATATCCTTTACCGCCACTCATTCAAAAAAAGAGGAAGAACGTTTTCTGTTAACCTCAACACTTCATTTAATAAGAATGATGGAGAAAGCTTTGTTATTTCCAAATACCGTTTCTTTGAACAAACAGGCATTACAGATTCTTTACAGGATCAGCACAGCATCAATCCTACCAATGGATATAACCTTTCTGCCAATATCAACTATACAGAGCCATTGGGTGAAAAAGGACAATTACAGCTCAACTATGCTCCTTCTTATTCAAAAAATAAAGCCGACCAGCGCACTTATCTTTTTGATGATATCGGTGGAAAGTATTCCGTATTCGATACCCTGCAATCCAACAAGTTTGATAACACGACCACTACGCACAATGGAGGTGTAACTTATCGTTACACTCCTAATCGTGATGACCAGTTCTCAATCGGGGTCAATTTCCAATACTCAAAATTGCAAAGCGACAGGATATTCCCTAAAGTTGGAAATGTTGATCAGTCATTCAGCAATATCATTCCCAACCTGCAGTGGAGAAAGAAGATCTCGCAAAGGAGTAATATCCGTCTTTTCTATAGAGGTAATACCAATTTTCCAAGTGTGAACCAGTTGCAGGACGTTGTGAACCGCAACAATCCACTGAGGATAAGCAGCGGTAACCCTTCACTTAAACAATCATACACGCATTTTGTATCTGCCCGTTATGTATTTACGAATACACAGAAAGGACAGAGCCTTTTTGTAAACATATTTGGTCAAACAGCAAAGGATTATATCACCAACGCTTCTTATATCCCGATCAATGCGGACTCAGTGATATTCGGGGAAAATGTAAAAAGAGGTTCGCAGTTCACTATACCTGTTAACCTTGACGGCTATAGAAGTTTTCGTTCATTTGTTACTTACGGCATGCCGGTTAAATTCATTAAATCGAATATCAACGTGAATGTTGGCTTTACTTACAACAGGCTCCCTGGTATCAACAATAACGAGAACACGATCACCAATAACTATGTTTACTCCGGCGGACTTGTGGTGGCAAGCAATATCAGCGAGTATGTGGATTTTAATTTCTCGTATAATACTAATCTCAACACCGCCCGCTCCACGGGTGAGTCTGATAAAAGTAAATTCTTAAATCAATCGGCAGGCTTGCAAATGAACCTGCTTACAAAAACCGGCTGGTTCGTGCAGAATGATATAAGCTACCAGCATTATTCTTATTATGGTGCCCAGGATAACCAGGATTTTGCTTTATGGAACATGGGTGTCGGGAAAAAATTCCTTAAAAACAGGTCCGCTGAATTAAAGCTTTCTGTGTTTGACCTGTTGAAACAAAATCAAAGTATAACCAGGAATGTGGGCGAGAACGGTTTTATCGAAGATGCGCAAACCAAAGTGCTCCAGCAATATTTCATGCTGACATTTACCTATAACCTGAAAAATTTTGGCAAACCTGCACGAAATAATAACAACAATAATAACCGTGAAAGAAGATTTGACGGGGGTAATGTGCCGAGATTTTAAAAGTTCTTAGACATAGCAATAGCAAACCGGAGTAAAAATTGTAATATCGCCGTTACGAAAACCTTCGGCCATTGGATGAAAGATCATTAGTAGAGCAACTTAAGAAAGGTGATGAGTCCGCTTTCAGAACTATTGTAGAGACCTGGCAGAAAATGGTCTTTAATACGGCGCTGGGCATTGTGCAAAATGCGGAAGATGCGGAAGATATCGCCCAGGAAACCTTTGTGCAGGTTTATCAGTCCATTGGCAGTTTTAAAGGAGAATCCAAGTTCTCCACCTGGCTTTACCGGATCACCGTGGCCAAGGCCCTTGACCATGAAAGAAGGAAGAAACGGAAGAAAAGGTTTGCCTTTGTAAAAAGCCTGTTTGGGCAGGATAGTGAAGTAGTGATCCACCCCCCTGATTTTAACCATCCCGGGGTGGTCATGGACAAAAAAGAAAATGCGGCCGTCCTGTTCAAAGCCATCAGCGAATTACCGGAAAATCAACGGATAGCATTCACCCTTCATAAAGTTGACGGGTTGAGCTACCAGGAAGTGAGCGAGGTGATGGATACCAGCGTTTCCTCCGTTGAATCGTTGATGCACAGGGCCAAAACCAATCTCCGGAAAAAACTGGAAGATTATTATAAAGAACATAAATAGCCACAGGTTTTTTTAAAAGCCTGCGTCAAATTAAAGCGATGAATATGAACCCTGATATGGAAAAAAAGATCGAAGATGCGCTGAACAGCCTTGATGGCATTCAGCGGGCTGAGCCTCAGCCCTTCTTCTATACCCGTGTTATTGGGCGCCTGCAAAGAGATGAAAAAGGAATGTGGGCATCCACGGGTAAATTTTTATCCCGCCCGATTGTGGTGATAGCAGGTCTTGTGCTTGTTTTAGTAATGAATGTTTTCATCTTATTACAAC
>DASVNY010000369.1:0-4237 GCA_036383615.1 Chitinophagaceae bacterium | reverse complement strand
CTGCTGGCCGTATATGTTTTTGCAGAAAGAAGTATTGCTATCCGCAACGCTGCAAGGATCGACAGCAATTTCATGAACATTATCCGTGATCATATCATCAGCGGCAATATTTCCGCAGCAAGAAGTTTTGCCAAGAATACGAGTAACCCTGTGGCAAGGATCATCGATAAAGGTATCCAGCGGATCGGTAAGCCGATCGATAGCATTGAAAAAAGTATGGATAATGTGGGCACATTGGAAATGTATAAATTGGAAAGGAACCTTGGTGTTCTTTCGGTAGTATCTAAAGCAGCGCCGATCTTTGGTTTCGTGGGAACACTCGTTGGTTTGATGCAATTGTTTTCCCGCATCACAACTTCCAATGAATTTGAAGTAGGCACGATCGCCGGTGGTATCTATACAAAACTCATTACTTCAATTACTGGTCTTGTTATTGGTTTGGGAGCTTACCTGGCCTATAGTTACCTGAATACACAGATCGATAAGACAGCTAATAAAATGGAAGCGGCTACATCCGATTTCCTTGATGTTTTACAGGAACCTACCCGATAAACTACGCTAATGAAGTTCAGAAAAAAACATAGAGGAGAAGCTTCGGAAGTATTCACCGATTCACTGAATGATATCCTGTTCATTTTGCTGATGTTCTTTTTGATCGTGGCAACATTGGCGAACCCGAACGTGGTGAAAGTTGGTTTACCAAGGGGAACAAAGGATACCAAGGCAAAACAGAATATCATGGTCTCTATTGATAAGGACCAGCATTTCTTTATTGGCGCCAGCAAGGTGGATATATCGATGATCGATTCTTTGCTTACAAAAGAGATCACTAAATATAAAGCAACTGTTGACACCCCAACCGTGGTGATCAATGCAGATACGACCGCTTACTATGGTGAAGTGTTCCGCGTGATGCGACTGGCCAAAAGAGCCGGGGCGAAAGTAGTGGCGAATGTGAAATAGGGAGGTGAAACGTGAAACGGGAAACGGGAAACGTCAAACCTCAGACGGCCTATAACTTTTACATTTAACGTTTTACATTCTACATTTTACATTTCACCATCTTGGCTTTCCCCTTTAAAAGATAGATTATATTTGGCTATGCAGTTCAGGGCTGGATTACTCTTCGTTGTAGTTGCCACAGCAGCTTCTTTCTATCTTTTGATAAATAGTGGGACTATTTCTTATTGGGGCTATTGGCTCATTGGTTTCATTGTGCTTGGGTTACTGGGGGCAAGACTCTGGGCGTTATCCTTTCTCAAACTCGACAAAACTATTCGTGCTGATCTCGATGCAGAAACTGAAGCACTGAAGCGTAATTCAGAAAAGGTTCATATAAACTTTGATAATTGCAAATTCAAAAGCGGATCATTTACGAGATGGGTGGAAGATGAGAATATGAGGTCGGCAAAAATTTTAACAGGTACCAGTCGTCATATGCCAAATAAGCTGGAACATGTAGCACAGTCTTATCTTGTCTATTATCATGAACGCGGCGGCAAAGAATACGTCAGCCAATCTTTTCCGTTCGACCAGACCACCCTCAAATTCTATGTATTGAATGGAAACCTTGCCCTGTATGTCCACCGGTTTGATGAAAGCAAATACCTGTTTGAGTTGAATGCTTGATAGGAAGGTAAAACGTGAAAAGTGAAACGTCAAACGTGAGAGGGCCTGTAACTTTTACATTTTACGTTTTACATTCTACATTTTACATTTCAACATCCTCTCCTTCCCCTGCATATCCTTCTTCAATCCGGTTTGATAACCTTTCGACTGAAAAAGTTGGGTAGTTGCTTCTCCAAGATCTTCATGGATCTCCATATAAATAGCGCCGCCTTGGTTTAATTTCTTCCTGCCAAATTCAGCAATGGCTTTATAAAAGATCAATGCATCATTATCGGGGACAAATAATGCGGTTGCGGGTTCATAGTTCAACACATTCAGATGCATCGAAGATTTATTTTCCTCAGGCACATAAGGTGGATTGCTGACAATGATATCAAAGGAGGAAAGCCTTTCTCTTTGTGATGGATCAAGGAAATCGAGCTTTTCAAAATTCACTTCTGTTCCCAGTTTATCAGCATTCTTTTTCGCCACTTCCAATGCGGCTTCACTTATATCACAACTCCATACTTTGGCTTTGCGGATCCTTCTTTTTAATGCAATCGGAATGCAGCCGCTGCCACTGCCGATATCAAGTATCCTTAATTCGTCAATAGGGAACTTACAATTAGAAATGATCCATTCCACCAGTTCTTCTGTTTCGGGACGGGGAATGAGTACATTCTTGTCAACATAGAATTTCAGTCCACAAAACCAGGCCTCATTCAATACATATTGCACCGGTTCATTCCGCATCAGCCGTTCCGTGTATTCAAGCAATCTTTTCTCTTCACTGGCTGTGATCTCCGAATTTTTATAGATCATCAGTTCCGCTTTCTTCGAGCCGGTAAGATTTTCCATTATCCTGTCTGTGATCTCGCTGGCCTCAGCATCGGGGTAGATGCTCCTGAGTTGTTTTAATAGGTGGAATGTTGCTTCATGGACTGTCATAGACGGGTGTCGGGTGTGAGTTGTCAGTTGTGAGTAATCAATAATTAGTAATCAATAATACAACTATGCACCAAATTGCCTTAAGTGATGATCAGCATGTTTATAGGCGAATAACCCAACCTGTTCCTTTGTCATTGGCCCAAAGAAGGGGTGAACATAATTGGAGTTGTTGTAAGCAGCATATTCCTCGATGCGACTGATCCATTCCTTTTTTTGTTGTTCGATATCGCCGCTGTCGCTGGTTGTTTTGAGTATAGGACTGGTAGGAGAATTTTTCCCAAATGGCTTTTCATCTTTCAGCACTTTTTTTAGGACCATCGGTCCTAACAAGCGACCAATAAAAACTCTTTTGATATTTATTTTGCCAAGGAACATATCCTCGCAAAGCGTGCAATGCTTTACCATTTGGTAGGCATTCATCTTGCCCCATTGGGCACTGTTTTGCGGGCTTACCGCATTGATACGATTTATTATTTCTGATCTTGTGGTTGAATCAAAGACTGATTTCATGTTTGGCGGTTTTGGAGTTTAAATGTAATTCAATAAAAGGGAAACTATTCAGATGGTTTTTACCTGTGGTTGCGAATGATCGCCGGCTCTGGAGTGAATCTGTGAACTTTAGTAAATATAAATGTGCTGTCAACTATCCTCAACCCGGAAACGATTTGCAGAAGGATCGTATCCCCGCTGGTTTTTTGGTGAGGGTTGATGGTTGTAATTAGCAGCTTGTTTGACTTCAGACATGTTTCTAATGGAATATCCTCTAGGGTAATTATGCTGTCTTGTATATGGTATTTCCCGTTCTTATCATTGCTTGTCATTCCGCCAATCCAAAGGCAGGTACTGTCTTTGTAAAATACCAGGCTGCATCCTCCAACACCTGAATCATACGTTGCTTGAAATAACACATCCCTTTTAAGAGATTCTTTCGATACGCATGAGATCATCAGTGTAAGAAGAAAAAAGCAATCGACTCTTTTAATTAATAGCATGGTTTATAATAGGTGTTTTAAACCTTGATTTAGCGTTTTCAGGAACCGAACTATAGATCGATTGTCGGGATAATTGCTTATAACTAAAATGCTTCGATAGACGAACACTAACAACGACGTAATGGTTCGGCTTTGGATGATGGAATGGATTGAATGATTCGTAAAAGCCCTTGCGCATTAGCACAATTCAGTTTTTGTTTTCCTCCGGCCGTGTCGATCAAAAGGGGGGTGACAAATTGTCCCCACCCTTGCGAAAGCAGTTCGCCCCGCTTACGCATTTTTTTTATATAATCTGTTGGATTGGTTGTATCGGTCAATACATGAACAACATCCGCCACCACAAAGTACCACTTCTGTTCGGTCTCGTTCCAGGTAGTTCTTATTTGTTTACTTTCAAAAAGTTTAATGTTGCTCATGCCTCAATTTAATAATAAATCTTCGCCGCTGCATGTGTTTTTCACCGGCGAAAGAGTTTTTTTAAGCAGGATTAGGTGATGAGAAATACCAGTTAGAGTATGCTACAAATTTTTTGAGATTAATAATGTCATTCAGGGAATACGCTTTTAATAGTCTAAACTCAATAGCGCTGGTGTCGTATTGCAGAAGGGTATCAGCCATTGAGATAAATTTCTTAAGAACGGAATCTTTGGCTGCAGTGCTGGCCTTATAATATGATGTGCCCGTTTTGC
>DASVNY010000368.1:0-2779 GCA_036383615.1 Chitinophagaceae bacterium | reverse complement strand
ATAGTTGAATTCACCTTGTCCACTTCCCTGTTTGCCCCACATGGATATAAAGTTTCCGGCAGAATCAAATTTTTGTATGCGATGATTGTGCTGGTCCACTACATACAAGCTGTTGTTCTTGTCAGCGGCGATCATGGTCGGGAATTTTAACTGCCCCGGTTTATCACCAAATTCACCCCAGCTGATGCCGGGCATGATGTTGCTTTGTCCATATCCCAAAAAGATCGAGGAGCTGAAAAGAAAAACAAACAGTATCCTCGATATATATTGATTGATCATTTCTAAAAATTTGTGGTTCATGAAAACTCGTTTTACTTTTTAGTGTTATCCAATACAGCAATAAATTCTTCGATCACTTCTTTTGGCTGTGTTTTATTTCCCATCACATAATCGCGACCTAACGCTCCATTCTGGCTGATATGCATATTGAGGGCCTTATACTTTGTTGTTAAATGATCTTTTACATCCACCTGCACATATGGCATGCCTATCTTTTTCTTTTGCGCATAGTCATCGAGGAACCAGCCATTGATGCTCATCCATAATTTGCCTACGGCTATACCTTTATTCATGGCTTGTTTAAAAGCGAGATAGATCATATAAGCCGCATTGCCATGGTCCATTTTTTCGCCGCCTAACGTATGCGTGATCACAATTTCAGGTTTGTATTTTTCCAATAAAGCGCAAACCGAATCAACTTCAGCATCTATATAGGTCGCGATAGGAATAAGTGGTCCGCCCGGCGGATCATACGCATCGTATTCAGGCGTGCCGTAATACACCATCTTTCTTCCAATGAAAAATGTAGGTTCTTTATAGTTCAGGAAAATCGGCGTGGAAGGATAAACCGCTGCTGCTGCTCTTGCCTCCTCTTCCCTGATCTGGCTTGTTTCCAATGCATCGACACGATATTTATGCGGCGAAGAGGAAACGGTAAAATTGGGACCTTTGTCATACCAGGGTGTTCTCTCGAGATTACAACCATCAAGATTATTGATGGCGCAAACATAAATGCCTTCATAACCCATGGCAATATATTTCGCGAAAGTGCCACCGGCTATTTCATCCACATCATCGGCATGGGCACCAAACACCATGATACATTTACGGGGCTTTTCTTTTGTCTGGCCAATCAATAAAGAGGGAATGCACAGAGTGATCAATAAAATCGTAGTTAAAAATTT
The DNA here is from genome assembly GCA_036383615.1 of Chitinophagaceae bacterium. GTDB lineage: Bacteria > Bacteroidota > Bacteroidia > Chitinophagales > Chitinophagaceae > CADEDV01. Next base: position 1,595 of record DASVNY010000368.1, on the reverse strand, counting down.
GAATGATCGCATGATTGAAAGATTTATTTTTTTGGTTTTCCTGTTATCGTGTTATCTATTACGGTAATGAATTCTTCTATTTCGTCATTATATGATGGATCCCGGTTACTCAATACATATGCTCTTCCTAAACCACCATTCTGGCTTTCATGCTTATCATAAGCGGCATACTTGGTTTTCAAAAAATCTTTTACATTGATCTTTATATCCGGCTCTCCCCAATCAGTTTGCTCGTCGGCGAACCATCCCCTTACCGGCATCCATAATTTTCCTACCGGGATATTTTGCTGCATCGCTCTTTTAAATGCGAGATAGGTCATATAAGCTGAATTACCATGATCCAGTTTTTCTCCACCCAATGTATGTATGATCACAATTTCAGGTTGGTATTTTTTAAGCAATTCAACAACAAACTTCACTTCGCTGCTCATAATTGTTGCCAGCGCTATCAATGGCCGGCCCGGCGGAGCAAATTGTGAATACAACTCCGTTCCATAATCAATTTGTTTGCGCCCCATCGAGAACCAGGGTTCATTATAATTCAGGAACACAGGTGTGGCGCCAAAAACAGCCGCAGCCGCTAATGCTTCTTCCTCTCTTATTTGACTTGTCTCCAACGCATCAACGGGATAAGCATGAGTGGAAGCTGAAATTGTAAAAGGTTTGGCTCGTTTGAAATAAGGTGTTTTCTCCAAATTGCATCCTGCCAGGTTATTGATCATTCCTACATAAATACCTTCATAACCCATTGCAATGTATCTGGCAAAAGTTCCCCCGGCGATAGATTCAACATCATCAGCATGCGCGCCAAAGACCATGATACACTTGCGAGGCTTGTCATTGGTTTGCGCCAATATAGTAGAAGTTATTGCCAGCAGTACAACAACTGATAACAACATTTTAAAATTACCGTTATAAGAAATTATTTTCATCCTGTTTCTCTCCTGTTATTATTTCTCTTTCTTTCCAATCACTTTATCCCTGAAGTCCACCACGTAAGCCTGTATCGGGAACACCCTGCTATCCCAATCACTCGCAAAGATCACCCGAAGTCCATCCGGTGATGGAGAACCATGTGACTCCGCTATATAAGTAAACGCATTGGCATGAATGTTTGCGATCCGTTCTGTTCGTTTCCCATCCAGGCGAACAGCCACGATCTCATTTTGATAAGGATAGTACGCTGATTCATCCCGGAGATCGTAAGTAACATATACCCAACCCGGCCGTTTGATATTTCTGCCGGATGTATGCGATGCATACCCTTTATCAACCAATACTGTGATCTTACCATCCGACAATCTTCTTTTGATCACCATGCCATCATAGGGTTTTGTTTTCGCAACCCCCACTACCACTTCATCGCCATTTTGATCAACCTGCACATCAAAATGACTGGGCACACCATAGCGGCTTTCTGTCCATAACACTTTTCCATCAATAGCGCTGCGCACCTGTATCCTGTCTGAACCACCATAAAAATCTCCATCGATCACTATATAATTTCCCAATGCCGAAATAGTGCAATTATCAAGTGTTGTAACAGGAATATCTTTCCCTTTTGTTTTTTTGGGTATGTCTGCAATAAAGATCAC
>DASVNY010000367.1:0-1521 GCA_036383615.1 Chitinophagaceae bacterium | reverse complement strand
ATCATAGAATGAACCTGTTACTGATAGATAATACTACAGATAACGGCATGCAAAAAACCCTCTCCGCCCGTGGCGGGCGCAGCATTTATTTGCAGTGGGTGCATATACATAATGTAAGAATGCAATGGCTCGAGATCTGTGCAAAAGATATTTTTAAAAAGTATGAGCCGCTGGGTAAAGAAACTCCCTTTGACAGGAAGGCTCTGAAAAAAGCATTAGACGATTCGGCAAAAGGCATTGAAGAATTACTTTCCCGCAGTTGGGATGATAATGGAAAAGTAAAAGGATTTAAGAAAGGCGTTATCCCTTTTTTAGGATATTTCATTTCACACGAATCACATCATAGAGGAAATATACTGCTGACTCTAAAACAAAGTGGTGAAAAGATCCCCGATGCGGTAAAGTGGGGCTTGTGGGAATGGGGGAAATAAAACTGGATGCTTTAAAAAAAGAGACCGCGTCAAATGATCGCAAGGAAAATATCTCGCAAAGGCGCAACGCCGCAAAGAAATACATCAACGATATTCAATCGTTGCGGCTTTGCGGCGTTGCGAGAGAACAAACATCTTTTTGTAACACAAAGAGGCTTTCCGATACTTTCTTTATATACACAAAAAGTAAAAGAGGCCCTCAAAGGCCTCTTATCGAAATCTTGCTCTATAGGGTTTACTTGTTTACTAAAACTCGCAGTGTCTTTATCCTCGCATTATTCTTGTCAATCACATTGATCCAATAAACACCCGGCATCATTGAAGTTGACGGACTCATGGTTTCGCTTTGCAGAGACTGGTTCACTACCACTGCTTTTGTTTGCAATAATTGACCAATAGTATTATGTAACTCTATTCGGTATTGTCCCGGTTCAAGGTCAGTCATTCTAACTTTAATCTCATTATTGATCGCAGGATTAGGCGCCACAACAATATCTGCCTCTTTAGCTCCGAATTTAGCTGACAATATATTTGAATACTTATACTGACCATTATTATCAATGATGCGCAACCTGTAATAATTTGTTCCTGTCACAGGATTCTTATCAGTGTATTGATAATTGTTACGCTGTTCCCCTTTAGCAAATACCATTGCCATCACTTCAAACTGGCTTCCGTCTGTGCTATGTTGCAATTCATAATGGCTCAGGTTTTCTTCTGCTGTTGTTGTCCATTTCAGTACAACTGTTTTTTCTACTATCTGCCTGTCAAAACTCAGCAGTGTTGCCGGCAACGTGATATTACAGGAGGTGAAAGTGAATGTATAAGCTTTACCAATACCATTATCATCAAACACCAAATCGAAAGTGGTTCCAAGTGTGTTACCTAATTTCAAAAGTCCCGCTCCAAAATCCAATGAATTGGATGGACCACCTACCAAACCTCTTACTCCATACACAACTCCTCTTACATTGCGGGCACCGGCTACACTATAGCCAACCAGCGCTGTGGTATTAACACCCAACAAAGGTGAAACCGTATTGTGCAGGTCCCAGAAACTGGATGCCGAGTAAGTTCCGCCAGGCTGGCC
>DASVNY010000366.1:0-2473 GCA_036383615.1 Chitinophagaceae bacterium | reverse complement strand
CTCATACTCGGCGATAGTTGCACCGTTATCATTCCTGCCACAATGGATGGATGGACAGTTACAACTGATGACGCTACTATTGGCAAAAATGTAAAAATTATCGGCGAAGGAACTGTTGGCACAGCCGGAACAAAGGGTGCCGATGGAGCAAATGTTACCGGCAATTGCAGCCCGGGACCAGGCGGAATAGCGGGTAACCTGGGAGCTAATGGCGGTAACGCTAAAAACGTTGACCTGACATTAAAGATCAGATCGCTGGGCACAATGATAATAAATGTTACAGGTGGCGCAGGTGGCAATGGCGGTATTGGAGGAAAAGGCGGTAATGGCGGAGCGGCTGTATGTTCAGGTACTTCAGGCAACCTTTCAGGTACGCTTTATGGCTGTGAGGCTGGCGCAGGTGGAAAAGGTGGAAATGGTGGTATTGGTGGAAATGGTGGCGCAGGTGGAAATGTAACTGTCAAGTGCTCAAAAGTGGGTGGCTCTTCATTCAATATTGCTAATATCACCGTGTTGAATGGGGGTGGGGCAGCAGGAACAGGAGGAGTGGGTGGCGCACGCGGAAATGGCGGCCAGGGAAAAACCTGTACTCTCACCGGAAACAAAGTGCCAGGAGCTCCCGGGCAAAATGGAGTTAACGGTGCAAATGGAACTGCCGGAGCCGCTGGCACAAAATCAGTAGTAGCTCTTTAGTGCCGCAGGGGTTTAGAACCCAATGAAATCATTGATGCAATCAATTCAATATGAAAAAGAAGAAATCTTTTTTACTGATCCTTCTTGTTGCAATAAGTGTTTCGGCCTGGTCACAAAAACAGATCCGCTATGATGGGTATTATCATACACTATCGGATAGTTTGAACCCTTTTCGTTTTTACCTGCGTTTTTATGATGATGGTACGGTGATATCTTATTGCACAGCCGGCAAACCTGAAACATTGCTAAAATGGTTCAGCAAAAATGATAACTCATCATTGAAAGGGAAATATGTGCTGAAAGATTCTGTTTTACATTTCTCCGTTAAAGGCACTGATGGAGAAATAGTATATGATGGATCGATCATCGGCGGGAGCCGCCTGTGGATGACTGTAACAAGCCTTATCAATAAATATTCAGGCAAGGAAGAATATTTTTTCCAGGAAGCAAAGGGGATGAAATAAGTTTTAACCGATCAAAATATTCGGTATGAAAAAGATAATGTCATTGTTTGCTGTTATAGCTATTGCAGTTTGTGCCTGTGCCCAGGATTACCTGGTGAGCCAGGAGCCGGTCAATAATAAGGACCTCAGCACAGAAATTACAAAGCTGAAGGAGATGGTAAGGCAGTTGCAGGAGAACGAGCTGCAATCAGACAAAATAAAATATCAAAAGAATTACCAGCTTATTATTAATGGGCTCGAAACGATAAAAGAAATGCAGCAGGGCATCATGGAGATAACAGGTGCACGCAGCCAGAATATTTTATATAAAAAACTGATCGACATTAATAATCCAACCAGCGAGGTGCTGGGTTTTCAATTGATCGATGTGATCAACAAAACACTGGAAGAAAACATCAATGCGATCACCAGTCTTGCTGAAGGCGATAAGAAAAGATTAAAAGGGCAGACCTCTGGTTTATTTGAAGGATTGAAAAGGGCTTTCCCTCCATTGCAGATCATTACTGGCGCTTTTTCGGCCATCTCCTCTTTCACCACTTATAAGACAAGAGTTGAAAAAATCGGGCGCAAAGCCGATTCGATCATCGTGGATGTAACTAATCCTATCACGCAGGAAGTGATCGGCAGAATGAGTGGTAATCTTCAACCGTATATTGTTTTCTATAATGAACTGAATAAAGTAAATGCTGTTTTTGAAAATGCGCTTTACCAGCATGAGGTAGAATACAAAGATTTTATTGAAGAAGTAAGTCTCTTAAGACAAGCTATAGAAAAAAGGATCAACCTGGGTGAATCGGTCAGCTCCCAGGTGGTCGAACTGTTTGATCTTACCAATTCATCTGCACAGGATTTTAATTATAAAAGCAAATTGGAAAATGAACCTATCAGGGAACTGGTGGGTAATTGCGTGAATGTGTTTGAGCTGGTTGACCGCTATAAAAAATTCACGAATGATTTTGTTACCATACAGGACGATTTCTACCGCAGCAATCTTGAGCTGTTGAGCAAAAAAGCAAAATACCTGCCGTATAAAGATGTGGCAAAGATCGACCAGTTGATCACTGACCTCGATCTCTTAAAGAATGGTAACAATGCTACCAACACGGCAGGATTTGACGCGAGCTATAAACTGCGGTTAAAAGGTTTGCTGTCGAAGCTCTATGCGGTGAATAAGTTGAGGATGTAAGATCAGGTTGTAAAACTGTTACTTAAGTTGTTTGCGGCACAGCTGATTTAAAGCTGATATGCTGTTGTCAGTTTATCATTCATAGTATTCCGTTATTTTAAAGCTCAACTGATTTTGCAACGGTCTTAAT
>DASVNY010000365.1:0-5050 GCA_036383615.1 Chitinophagaceae bacterium | reverse complement strand
TCCAATGATATTCATCAGCAAAGCAACCACCAGGCCAGCGAAGATTGGGAATCTTAATTTTTTTCAGAGCATCTACTACATCCAAACGTATCCTGTCTTTTCTCGGCAATGTTGACGTGTCGCTCACCCAAAAACCATCATAGATGCAACGGCCAAGGTGTTCAGAAAAATGGCCATAGATATGCCTGCTGATCGTAGTGGTTGGTTGCACCCCATTTACGAGTATAACAACCGGTTCCTGTGCTTTGCCGTTTTGCAACAGGAACACAATAGAAAAGAAGAACGCAAACAATTGTTTTGATCTCATGCTACTATCCCGGTTTTATTTTTGAAGTTGAGCTTGCTGTAGAGTAACAGGGCCGATCAAACCGGAAGCCTTCGGCTCCCATTTAATAGCAGTAAACAAACCATCGGCTCCCCTGTTTTCCGCCAGCCTTGACGGCATATTGATATTATAGAACTTCTTCCATTGCACGCCTCTTTTATCAAGATCGATAATGCGATTGGCCATTCCATTGGTAACAATTACCTGCAATTGATTGTCGGCTTTGAGTTGTGCCGAAGGAATAGTCACACTATATGACGGCCCGATCAGTGTAGCCAGCTTAACGCCATTGAGTATTACTGTTGCTGATTCCTTTACTTCACCGAGATCCAGCACCCACATCGCAGCATTGCCTGGCGGTTTTTTGAAACTGATATCATACTGTGCCGTTCCCGAAAACTCTTTTACTCCTGCTATTGACAAATTAGTCCAGGAGTCCAATTTTGGAACACTCATTGTTTGAGGAAGTGTTGGTCCGCCAGAAAGAAACTTTAGCTGCCAGCTTCCTTCAATTGTAATCGGGCTTCCTGCTTTTTCAATATAAGAAAAAGCATTGCCGGTAAGTTTGGTAGTGTTTGTTTTCACTATGCAAGACTCACCCGGTTTTAATTGCAGGTAAATATCGAGTGTATTAGCATCGCCTTTTCGGGTACGCGCAATACCACTTCTTTGCGTCATAGGATCAAATAGAACTGCGTGCTGCAATGCAGTATTCAGCAACACCCAGTTATTAAAAGTTTCCTTTCCATCATTGACAATAAAATAGTATTCGCCACCGGCGATCTTCCTGCGGATACATTTTAATTTTTCTTCTGCCAGCCATCCCTCATGCCGCACATTTGCATTTGCCAGCAAGTACTTTAGTTCTTTTCCTTCCCAAAATTGACCTTTGCCATATTTAGCAGCATTCACGCCTGCAGCATTGGTTGATTGAAATTTTATAGCCGCTATCAATGCATCAAATTGCTTTTGCTTTTTTTCTATTTCATTCAACCCGGGAACTGTGGAAGGTATAGCATCATGAAAAATGATGCTGGCGCCCTGGTTGGCAAGAGAAACTAATTTCTGCAATGTGGTTAATGGCAGGTATTTCACCCCGCTTAAAACAAGTGTTTGGTATTCGCCACCGGGGGCCTTTATCTTCCCGTTTATGAATTGTAATTGTTGTATCTGCCGGTCACTTATAAGGTCCCAGCTATAACCCAGCTCCAACATTTCCTCTGCGGATTTGTCAAAAGAGGTTCCGTCAAAACCTTCCATCCCATCATAGTGATGCAACATTCCTCTTGGCGATGGTTGATTATTTCTATCGGCAAAAGGGAAATAAAGTAATACATCATTGGATGGTTTGCCAGCCTGCAAAAAGCTTTGGCATCTTGCAGCGTATCCGTTTAATGCTCCAAAATCTTTCCAGAAAGGATTGGCCGGTGTGAAATGCACAGCCGCATAAAATAACCATCCCGGCCATGGTTCATTCATCGGTGAATAATTCGTGCCGTGGTAAAAGATATGATTCACTCCACCAAGAAAATATTTATCCAGCGCCAGCTTCACATCTCCCAATGTAGAAAGAAAATGTTCGTTCAGCCAGGTTGCCGCTTCAGCAGAGGCTAATGGTTTGCCCATCACATGCGCAGAAGATGTGGCAAATTTGAATCGTGTAAGATTGGTGCCTTCTGTTTCGGGAATGTCAATCGTGGCATAGAGATCTAAAATATTCGCTGGCGAACCATGACTTTGATTTCTTATCAGTTTGCCTTTGCTCTTCGCCCATTCATGCCATGGTTGAGTGAATTTTTCCAGCAACAGATCAGAGATCGTTTCCCTGTAATCATAGAGCACCCGTGTATGTTTATCCGAATTATCATTGGCAAAAAGAGCCGGCAACTCATTTTTCAGGTCATAGCCTCTTCTCTTTTTAAACTCGTTAAAAAGATCAGGCGTCCAGTTACTTTGTCCTCTTGCATCATCCACTTCATAACTATCATTAAAAAAACTTCTTAATGATGAAATGTCTTTCCCGGCAAACGCTTTATCAAATTTTGATAAATAGTTTTTCAGCGCCTGCTTATTGAAATGATCAATCACATTTCCTTCTCCTCCCGGTGCCGCTCTTTCCACCATTTTTCCATGCAAACCCTGGAAAAGCGCTACTAATTGCCATTTACCCGGAGGACATTGCCAGTTGAGTATTCCATTCTTTACCTGCCCGGTAATATCATAGGATTTGCCAGTTTCATCATATGCCATTAATAATTGTAAAGGGAGCATCACATCATACCGGACCTGGTCAAGCGCCATCGCCTGTAAATTCTTATTGGCAGAAACAGGATAAGCCACTTCGCTAACCTTTAATGGTTTTCCATTGGCAGTTCTCACAAAACTTTCCTGCCTGTATTGAATAGTATCTTTCAGGAACTCGCCGCCATTCAATGAATATGTTTTTGGAACAATGTATTTGCAGGCGTCTGTCTCCATTACCCACGGACCACCAAAGGGCCAGCCTGTGCCAGTTGCCATATCAATACCAAGGTTGAGCCGCTTCGCTTCTTTCAAACTATGCTGCAACATCTCCACCCATTTTGGCGAAAGAAAATCAATGAACATATCTTCTGTTCCTTTCACGCCGTAGATGGGTGTTATTTCCAATCCACCCAATCCTGCCTGCTGATACAATTGCATATTGGCTGTCAGGTTCTGTTTGTCAACAGCGCTTCCCTCCCACCACCATCTTGTCCAGGGTTTTGTTTGCTGTGTAATAGCGGGCCACTTGATCTGTGCATGAGCAGCAATTATCCAACAGCTGATCAGTGCAAGCAATAAACTTTTCTTCATTCAATCGTTATTTGGGCAGTCTATATAATTCTAAAATCCTTTGGCCATATCAGACTTCTTTATCTCTACCGCATACACATTGGTCTCTCCTTCAAAATTGGCCCTGAAGATAACCCAGTTCTCATCCGGGCTGAAATGAACGTTTGGCTCCAGGCTGTATTTATGATTCTTCATATTGACCAGCTTCTCTGAAACAAATTTATTACCCTGTGGCGTGAAAAGATAGATCCACATCCCATCTTTTGCTTTTGCCACCTGGCCAGGATCACCGCCATCACCACAAAACAGTTTGTTATCCTTTGTGCTGTTATAATGAATGCTCCATTCATCACGCTGCAATTCATATTTTGTTTTTTCTCCCGTCTTCACATTATGACCCTCTACAAAGAATGTCACACTGCGGGGCTGCTGCAGATCATACCATATGATGCTGCCATCGGCGCTGCTCCACTCGTGACCCGCTATTTCCATATCCATGATCCTCTTATGCACCTGTGTGATCTTTTTTGTTTTTACATTAATGGTCCAGATACGATTCACTTTATGCCAGGGACCCTCATGACAAAACATCATCAAATCAGGATCTGCAGCTGAGAACTGCACATGGTTGAGCCATGCAGTGTCGGTATGAAGTTTATCAAGCTGCCTGGTTTTAAGATTAACTGTAAATAATGTTCGCGGAAGTTTCGCTTCGTAAATGATATTAAAGTAGCTCGACTTGTTGGGATATTTCTTAAACAACTCTTTCTCCTCATCACTTGACTTTGCACCACCCAACAAAGTGCCATCGGCATTTACACAAGTGATGCTGGCTTTGAAATCAGCAGGGAAAACATATTCCAGCGTTTCCTTTTTTGTTTTAAGGTCAACAGAAAAAACGCTGTCCTTTACCTGGAAGAAAACCTTACCCGTTTTCGCGGAAACGATCTCACCATTCATAGCCGTTGGATGATTGGAAAGTTGTTCTGTTTTCAATGTTTTCAGATCAACCCAATAGATCTGCTTGCGGTTTGAATTGATATTACTGATCTCGACCTTGGCTGCCTGTTCATCTGCTTTTTGGGGAGCAGAATTATAAAAGATCATTTTGTTTCCCACAAACGGGTTGTTGTGGAAATAGAAACTATAATTGCTGCCTTCTATACGGGTTAGTTTGACTACCCGGTGATGCGTGTCTTTATCTATCCATTCGTCAGGCATTTTTTTGCCGCCTGTTTCAAGGGTTTGCTGAGCAAATAAGGCAACCGGGGAAAGCAGTACTGCGATCGTTAACGAGGTTTTCATTTTATATGGCTTTAGCTGTATAAAGTAAAGCTTTAATGACTGGAAGATTATCCTGTACAATCCTGTAAAGCCTCTGCCCCCCAACCCAATGTCGTTTAGTTATGGCTGCGCCAAATAAAAATTGAACGTTGAGCATTGAAAATCGAACATTTTCTTATACGAGCAAGGGAAATGCTCAATGTTCAACGAACAATTTTCAATGCTCAATTATAAAAATCTTCTTAATTAAACGCCATTGCCCGCAACCCCCTGCTATTTCACTACTTTCACCCCTTCGCTGGTCATCACAACCCGCTTCATGCTGCCATCCTTGTTGTAGTAGAGATAATCGATGCAAACGGACCGGTGAAAGCTCCCGGCATCCGGCACCAGCGCTCCATTGTGATAGATAAAATACCACTGCCCCCGGAATTCAATAATGGCCTGGTGGTTGGTATTTGAATTGCCCGCTATTTCATTCAGGATGCCTTTATACTCCCAGGGACCGTTTATGCTCCGGCTCATGGCATAGGCGATCTTTTCGGGAAACTCGTATGCATAAGAAAGATAATACCAGTTGTTTCTTTTATGTACCCAGGGTGCTTCTGTGAATTTCGGGACTTCGAT
>DASVNY010000364.1:0-4065 GCA_036383615.1 Chitinophagaceae bacterium | reverse complement strand
AATATTTTTGCGAGCTATGTTATTAAGGGAGAATTGAAAGCTGATACAGTGAAAAGCGGTATTGAATACATGGTGTGGTTGGCCGATTGGTACCGCAATAACTCTGCAGGTAAAGGAGTTGGATTTTTCCAGATCGGTGGTGGCATTGCCGGCGACTTCCCTATTTGCGTGGTGCCGATGATGTACCAGGATCTTGAATGGCATGATGTTCCTTTCTGGAGTTATTTCTGCCAGATCAGCGATTCAACAACGTCGTATGGTTCTTATTCAGGAGCGGTTCCTAATGAAAAGATCACCTGGGGCAAGCTGGATATTAATACGCCTAAATTCATTGTGGAAAGTGATGCGACGATCGTAGCGCCGTTGATATTTGCGTGGGTGTTAGGCTGGTAAGGAAATGTAAAATGTAGAATGTAAAATTTTAAATGTAAAATGATAAAGTGATGACAACTTTTACATTTAAAATTTTACATTCTACATTTAATCAGCCTGCTAATTCTTTTTTAATTCGCTGTGCTTCTTTTGCACTTTGAAACCCGGCAATAAGCAGGTAAATGATTATTGCTTTGGCGAGCCAACCACTGATGGCGGCCATTCCACCCGTAATGACAATGGTATAAATCCAAATACCAATAATTATTATAGCTGCTATAATAATTGCAAGCATCGGCTCCTTTAGCGCAAGAAAACCAAGACCAACCAGGATGGCGGGTACAGCTACGATCAATATAAATGTTTCCGTGACCAGCGCATCAGCTATTAATAAGGCGATGAGGTCAAAACAAAAAATAACCGCGGCGATGGTAAACAATTTATTCCTTGTTTTCCTGATCTCCATTTCAAGAATTTCCTTTTGTGTCTCGCTGTAATTATCATACATGTCGGAGACAATATTTTCTTGTTCGCTCATACGTTAGTTTTAGTAGAGTGAATGTAGTTAAAATGTAGAATGTAAAATTTTAAATGTAAAATGATAAAGTAATGCCCACTTCTACATTTACTATTTTACATTCTACATTTTACATTTATCAGAATCCTTTCGGCTTTTCCAGCTTCAGGTCCCGCTTCAACATTTCATTTCGATTGGCCATTTCCCAGGCAGTATAGAAAACTAACTGCGCCCTTTTAGCCATCATCGGGTAGTTGATCTTATCGGGAGTGTCTGTGGGCCTGTGATAGTCAGCATGTGTTCCATTAAAATAAAAAATGATAGGAACCCCTTTCTCGGCAAAATTGTAATGGTCGCTACGGAAATAAAAACGATTAGGGTCATTAGGGTCATTATACTTCCTGTCCAGCTTCATTTTTGAATAAGTATTATTCACCTGGTCGGTGATAACAGCGAGATCAGAACTCAATTTGTCATCACCAATGATATAAACGTAGTTGGTAGAGTCTTTATCCTTTTGATACTCGCTACCTGTTCTTCCGATCATATCAATGTTCAGATCAACCGTTGTTTTGTTCAAAGGGAAAACAGGATTTTCTGAATAGTATTTACTTCCCCACAAACCTTTTTCTTCACCGCTTACTGTCATGAATAAAATACTACGACGTGGACCTTTGCCGGCTTTTTTTGCTTCTGCGAATGCCTGCGCCAGTTCTAATACGCCGGTTGTTCCGCTGCCATCATCATCGGCGCCATAATAAATAGTAGTATCATTTCTTTTGCCAACATGATCATAGTGTGCTGTGATGACCACATACTCATCTTTCAGATCAGTGCCTTCTATTAATCCCAGCACATTTGATACCTGTGTTGTCTTTGTTGTTTTAGCAAATCCAAGATCGACCTGGGCAGGATAAACTTTTGATTCCAGTGAACCCGCTTTGGCAAGATCAAAAACATTTTTTCCCTGTTGCCCTAAGATCTTAGCGGCCACATCGGAAGAAACACTAAAATTAAAAATAGACTGAGAAGCTTTATAGCTATTCATGCTCCAGTTACTTGTTGCTGCAGCAGATTTTCTTGGAAAATTATTAGCTACAACAATAACAGCCACCGCTCCTTTGCCTAAAGCATTGCTAAGTTTGGCAAAAGACCCTGCAGGGGAAGCGAAGCCTGTTTGAGTTGGTTTATAATCAGCGGGCGCTCCATCAAGGATCATTACCAGTTTGCCCGCTACTTTCAAGTCCTTATAGTCATCTCTTTTATCAGCATCAGTGATGCCATAGCCAGCAAACACTACTTCCGAAAAACGCATTTCGGCAGCATAGTTGCTTGCCTGCGGCTGGTAGTCTTTATTTAGTTCGTAAGCATTACCATTTACTTTTAGCGTAGCGCCCACCATTGAATCTTTATATAGTGGATACAACTGGCGATAGCTTCCATTGTTGCCTGGCAACAGCCCGATAGATTTAAAATGTTCTTCGATATAATTGGCAGCTTTTTCAAGACCGGGAGAAGGAGTATCTCTTCCTTCCATTTCGGCGCTGGCAATGGTGTAAAGATGTTTTTTCATTTCATCTGCTGTAATGGTCTTCGCCATTTTTTCGGCGTTCTTATCTTTTTTCTGCGCAAAGACAAGCGCTGGTATGAACAGCAGGAATAACGGGAGCAGTTTTCTCATCATACAATACAATTAAAGGTTGATAAGCAATAAAAATAGCCTGTTTGGGTAAACAGGCCATAAAAAAAATGATGATTGGTGCGATCAGGCACAGGCGATCTTTTCGACCCGGCGACCGTGGCGCCCGCCTTCAAAAGCGGTTGACATAAAAATGTTGACCATCTTTTCGGCATCACCTTCTCTTACAAAACGGGCAGGAATGCAAATGATATTTGCATCGTTATGCTCGCGGGATAATTGAGCCAGCTCTTCGCCCCAGCAGATCGCTGCACGAATGCCCTGGTGTTTGTTGGCCGTGATCGCAACGCCATTGGCGCTGCCACATAGCAAAATGCCAAATGAATATTTACCACTTTCCACCGCGCTGGCAACCGGGTGAGCAAAATCGGGGTAGTCAACGGAGTCTTTGGAGTGAGTGCCAAAATCTTCATAAGGCAAACCCTTGCCTTCTAAAAATGAGATCAATTCTTCTTTATAATCAAAGCCTGCATGATCACTACCGATGGCGACTGGCTTACTAAGATCAAATGGAGGATTCATAAAACTGCAATTTTAAAATTTGGGAATTGGGAAATTGCAGGCCAAAGTTAATCAGTTTGCTCAAGAGCAATTTCAAAATTTCCCAATTGCACTTTTCAAAATTCCCTTAGCTCCATTCATTCCGTTCTTTCTCCTGGCTCCTGTTAATTCTTGACGCCAGGATAACACTGGCTTCAAAAAGAAGGTATAATGGGATAGTTACAATCATAAGACTAAAAGGATCAGTAGATGGTGTTATGATTGCTGCGGCAATAACAATGAGAACAAAAGCGTGACGACGGTATTTTCTAAGGAAGCGGGCGGTGATAATTCCAACTTTTGCCAATACCATCACGAGCAAAGGCATCTGGAAAAGAACACCAATCCCTACCGTAGTATAGATAAGGTTCTCGATATAATCAGAGAAATTGGGGAAGTTGACAATCTTATCACTTAAGGTATAAGAGAAATAAAAATTTACCATGAACGGGGTGAGGATATAATATCCAAAGAACACGCCCATGAAGAATAAGAGAGACACCCAAAATATAACGCCTCTTGTTTTTTTCAGTTCTTTGGGAGAAAGCGCAGGTCTTACGAATTTCCAAAACTCCCAGAACACATAGGGGAAGGCAATAATGAAACCACCTACGAATGCGATGGTGAAAGTAGAGATGAACTGCCCGGTCATCGTATTGCTCTGGAACTTCGCATCCACACCTGCCAGGCAAATAGCATCGCCTGCTCCGATAAAATGACTCAGGTCGCAAAGCCATTTATAAGTGATAAAACTATTGTCTGCCGGGGCAAACAAAATTTTGTCAACAATATCTCTCGCATAAATAAATGTAACAATGGCGCCTATTAGTATAGCTATCACAGAACGAATAAGGTGCCAGCGCAATTCTTCCAGATGATCGATAAAGGACATCTCAACTGAGGGGTCTTTCTTGCGCTTATTAAAAAAATCCAGTAG
>DASVNY010000363.1:0-4411 GCA_036383615.1 Chitinophagaceae bacterium | reverse complement strand
CTATGCATTAATGGCAGTAGTAAGCCTTTCAGCAAGCCCGGCAGTAATGGCTAATGATGACAAGAACAATGTAAACACCGAACTGAGATTTATTGGCAATATCAATGAACAGCCTGTATTTCATTTAAAACTGGATAACAGTGCTGAGCAGGATTTCACCATCATCATACGTGATGAGAACAGCAATGTGCTTTATCGTTTTAGCAGCAACAACGGCAGCTATGATAAAAAATTTATGCTGAATACCGATGAGTTGGGTGATAACACTGTCCGCTTCGAGATCACTATTGGTAAAAATCAAAAACCTGTAGTGTATGAAGTGAACCGCAATAGCAAAACGATAGATGAAGTAGTGGTTAACAAACTCAAGTAATCTCAGTCTCTTCAAAAAAATGACAGCATGGTTGTTTATCTTTAAATCATGCTGTCATTTCTTAATGTCCTCTTCACGCTTGCACATCTTGTGTTGATTGTATTCAATCTTACTGGTTGGATATGGAAAAAAACACGCAAGGCCCATTTGATCGTGCTGGGCTTAACAACAGCTTCCTGGTTTGTATTAGGCATTTGGTATGGCTGGGGCTATTGTCCCTTAACAGACTGGCACTGGAACGTGAAAGAAAAAATGGGTGAAACAAATCTTCCCAACTCCTTTGTAAAATATTTCGGTGACAAGATCACAGGTAAAGATCTTCCTGTTGCATTAGTTGATAATATAACATTGGGCTGTCTCCTATTCGCTATTATAGCAGCAGTGTATGTAAATTTTATACGAAGAAAGAAAACAATAACAGGCAATTGAGATAACTCTCACTTTACTTCCGTATGATCAAAAAAATTCATTAGAACTTGTAAAACAAGTAATTCTACGAGTGCACCTGACTTTTTTTCAGTTTTGGCAAAATTCTTGAATGAGACTCACCACGTTAACCGTGTCAGTGGAAAACCCATCGTTAAAACGCTATGAACAGTAGCATCTGCATGTTAGTTTTGCGACGATCTTTTACAGTGTTCCGTTGAAAAGCCCGTACCCGTCGTCCCCGGAACAAATACTGTAGTTTCCAATATACTGTGTAACCCCTTTCTAAATCCAAACCCTCAGGGCCGGCATTGTTTTATTTAAACCCTAAAACGATGTTGAAACGAAAACTTGATAAAGCGGGGCTGATCGCCTTAAGCTTTTTATTCATCGCAGCTACTCCCAATACTCGCATAAAGAGTAGCCAAATCACCCGCAACGATCATGTTGCCAGGCATGCCGCACATGCGTTTGACTCAAACGGCTTATGTGTTTGCTTACCTGAACTTTCAGAAGAAAAAATGCTCACTGCTCCGCGGATCGAATTGAACCGCCAGGCATCAGTGTTCACTAAATCTTACCTGAAAGAAAACGGTTTTTTCCTTGAAAAAGTAAAAACAAAAAGTGACCGGATCTTTACAATTATCGATACCATTTTTACACGTTACGAATTACCGCTTGAATTAAAATACCTGGCAGTTATTGAATCTAAACTGAACCCGGTGGCACAATCAAAGGTTGGTGCAACAGGATTGTGGCAGTTCATGGCTTCATCCGGAAGAACATTCGGACTGAAAGTTTCCGGTTCCGTTGATGAAAGAAAGAACAGCTATAAAAGCACCGTTGCCGCGGCGAAATGTCTTGTGTATCTGAATAATATTTTTGATGACTGGTTGCTTACACTCGCTGCTTATAACAGCGGTCCCGGTAAAGTGTTATCAGCTATCAAAAAATCAGGCAGCCGTAATTTCTGGGTGCTGCAAAGCTATTTGCCACTCGAAACAAGAAATCATGTAAAGAGATTTATCAGCACTCATTATTTCTTTGAAGGTCACGGAAGTTTGGTAACGATGACCAAAGCTGAAACAAAAGCGCATATTAATGCCGTAGCTGATTTTGTCAGCAAACAAGAGGAGCTGTTAAAAACTGATTCTTCTGTTGTAGAAACAGAAAGCGCGCCTTTGTTATAATGACAATGAGATTATTGAAAACGAGAGGTCGTCTCAAAAAGTATTTATTTTTTCGCTGACTTTTGAGACGGCCTCTTTTTTATTTCGCCCTAGATGATAATTTTTTTCGTACCCGGCTCAATGTTTCCAATGTCATTCCCAAATAAGAAGCGATATACTTCAAAGGTATCCGGTTGGCGAGATGATGACTTTTCAATAAAAAATGTTTGTACTTATTCTCTGCATTCGTTAAGCGGGCAATAAAAGCTCTTCCTTCCGCATCACGGTAATACTGTTGTAATAATTTTCGGGTAAGAATATTAAAATCAGGGAAAAGCTTATACAGGTTATTCAGGTCATTGAAAGATAAAGCCAGCATTTCACAATTTTCAACAGCCTGCATATTTTCCGTTGCCGGCTCATGGAGATCAAGACCATAAATGGAAGTCACCATTTCGCCTTCCACAGTTATCCACGTGGTAACATCTTTATGCCCTTCACGAATAAAACCCCGGACAGCACCCTTCATGATGAAGTAAATATAATTGCACATGGTGCCTGCCTTTAAGATCAGCTTGCCTTTTCGGAAAGAACAGGGCGTGATCACTTTAATCAAATAGTCTTCCATCTCCCTGCTAAGGGGATGAAAATGATTCAGCACTGCAAGAAGCGTTGATGTATCGGGTGGCATCACTTGCTTCCGCGCTGTTCGTTTGGCGGGTATCGACTGTGTCATGTAACCAGGCTTGTTACTTACAAACATATACAATTCCCCTTTTGGTTAAAAAAATGGTTCGCAAAAGCGAACCATTTAAAGGGTACCGTTAATCATTTTTCTCCTTTCGTTCACCGGTTTTTCCATCAATTTTTACCTTTTTATCATCAGTCTTGATCTTTATATCACCGTCATCTTCGACTTTCATTTTATAGTCACCGCTTTTCACTTTATACTCCTCATCCATTTCATACCAATAAACATTGTTGCTTTTCACAACATGCCCATTGATAACCTCACCTGTTCTTCCATAAATTGTATCATCCTTGCGGGTATCAACATAGATATAAACGGGTTTCTTTGTTTCCGCATTTACCCATCTGCCAGTTTCATCATCTTTTTTCACATCGATAGTTTCGCCGGTCCGAAGATCAACATACCTGCCTTTTTCGTTTGAACAAGATGCTGCTATAAAAACACCTGCGCATAATAAGACCATTAATTTTTTCATATACTGTTTTTTATTAGCAGTATAAATTCAATTCTAAGGCCAATTATGAAAATTAAGCGGGGAAATAAATACACATTTATCAGTCAAGCAATGAGCCTGCCTGTATCCAATAAATATTGTCCAGGCCATTCAAAGGGCTATGAAATAATTTCTTAAGCTTATTTGCTTTTTGTGGAGTTGCAAACGGTGTTTTAAAAATGCCCCGGCTGCTACAAAAAAACAAAACCTTTTTATCAGGCGAAACATAAGGACAGTAAGTGAGCCCTGCCCCATTGATCTTTTCTCCCAGGTTTTGCGCCGCCATCCATTCTCCTTTATCATTCCTTTTGCTGATAAAAAGATCTCCTGTTCCAATATTGTCTTTCCGTTTGTAACCGGTGAATAGCACATATTTTTCATCGGGATCAACAAAAGCATTGAATTCACCACCAACGCTATTTATTGCATCCGGCAAACTCACAGCCGTATCATACTTATTGCCCGTCCATTTGCAAACAACAATATCTTCATCCTTTCCCTCCATCTCTTTAGTAAAATAAATATTACCGCTTTTCGTGACAGATGGATAAAACTCATTCTTATTACTATTGACAGGTTCCCCCATATTGACCGGTTCACCCCATGTTCCATTTTGTTTTGCTGCAAACCATAGATCAAAATCTTTTTTCTCTTTTCCATCAACAGGGCGATTGGAAGCAAAATATAGTTTTGATCCATCGGGGGAGAAAGCTGGTTCAAGGTCGTTATACTTCCCGCAAAAGGATGCGATCTCCGGTTGGCTCCATTTGCCATTTATTTTTCTGGAATACATGAGGGTGCTAAACACAAAACCACCCCGGTATTGAAATGTATAGAACAACTCATCTCCACCGGGTGATATGGCCATATCCCTGTTCCCAAATTCATCAGAAATAATACCCGGGGCAAATAATACGGCCTCACTGCCGGGCAGGGGTTGATTAAAAAAGCTATTATTTATTTTTTTATTGGTCGTTTGTCCAATGGCAAAAGCAGGCAACAGCAGCAAAATAAAGAGCGTCCTCATACAAGTATTTTGAAGTAATAGATAGAAAATTGTATTTAATTGCTGCAAGATAAAACCAGTGACTGCTTCAGCAGTTTTAAAAATAAACTGAACCCGCAATTTAATAACCCGGGGCATTATTGGTTACTTCATCATCATGATGGCAGCCATTGTTTCCACTCCCTCCCAGATA
>DASVNY010000362.1:0-3284 GCA_036383615.1 Chitinophagaceae bacterium | reverse complement strand
ATCACCATCGGCAATCAATCAGTTTATACCTTCCAGGCAGAGCCGCTTCCAAGATCATTGAGAGGTGTGGTAGTCACTGCACAAAAACCATTGATGAAACAGGAAGATGATAAAACCATCATCGAACCGGAAGCGCTGGCGGCCAGCAGCACCAATAGTTATGAAGTGATCGAAAAAACACCGGGGTTGTTTGTTGACCAGGATGGAAATATTTATATCAGCAGTCTCACACCTGCTACGGTGCAGATCAATGGCCGTGATATGAAGATGAGTGCTGCTGATGTTGCTACTTTATTAAAGAGTCTTCCGCCCAATGCCATCGCGAGAATTGAAGTGGTGCGTACGCCTTCTGCGAAGTATGATGCGTCAAGCAGCGGTGGCATTGTGAATGTGGTGCTGCGCAAAGGGGTGAAATTGGGATTAACCGGCAGCGTGAATGCAGGCTGGCAGCAGGGCACTTATGGAAACAAATTCGCCGGGTTCACCCTAAATAATAACAACGGCAAAAAGAGTTCCTTTATCAATTTTAATTACAGCAAGCGGAAGACATTTGAAAAGACAATGACCGATCGTCTTTTTGCACCTGATTCAATGTTGAGCCAGAACGCTAATGCCAAATACAATTCCGATTCCTGGTTTGGAAGTTATGCGTTGGTTTTTCCTGTCGGTAAAAAATGGGATCTTGATTTCAGTACAAGTGCCAACCTTAACCTATTTGACAACAACACTGACAACAGGAACCAGGTTAAAAAGATCAGTACATCACAAACGCTCAGCGATAACCTGAACGATGTAAATAATAACGGGCAGTCCTGGAATATAAGGGTCGCCGTCGCGGCAAAGTATAAACTGGATTCATTGGGTTCCGAGTGGACCAATGATGTTTTCTATAATTATACAAAGAATGATGCTGACCAGTTATTTCTCAGCAACTACAGCAGCCCTATTCCTTTTATCAGTGGTGGTGACGGCAATAATATAAATGATCGCCATTTTGGTCATTACCAAACTGATCTGAAATTAAAGATGAAAAAGAAGTTCACACTGGAAGCGGGAGGCAAAACAACTTTCCTCCGTTTTAAAAGTGTGGCCGATTATTATAAAGGAATAGATCCCAACAGGCAAAAAGATCCGAACCGCACCAATTCGTTCAACTATGATGAAAATATCAATTCATTATATGTGCAGGGGTCAAAAACATTGGGAAAGGATTTTGTCGTTAAGACAGGTCTAAGAATGGAAAACACCAACATGAAAGGGAATCAGCTTATTCCCTTTGATACTTCATTCAATATTCATCGCACCGATCTTTTCCCTTATGTGTATTTAAGTAAGAACCTAATGAAGATAGCTGGTTATGACCTGAGAGCTTATTTGATCTATCGTCGTACTATCAGCAGGCCGGTATATGAGCAACTGAATCCATTTCCGAGGTATGTTGATCAATACCTGACCGAGATCGGCAATCCTGCATTAAAACCACAATTCACGACTAACTATGACGCCCATATCAGCGTTGATGAAAGGCCAATTCTTGCGATCGGGGTGAATGATACCAAAGATATTTTCACCAATGTGATCTACCAGGCTGATAGTTCGCAGAGCCAGGCTTATCGCACTTATGATAATCTTGGAAAAAATAAAGAATGGTATTTAAGAGGATTGGGTGCTCTTCCTCCCGGCGGAAAATACTTCTTTGTGTTGGGTGCACAGTACAATCATAATTTCTATGATGGACTATATGAGAACAAACCACTTTCTTTCAAAAGAGGAAGCTGGGTAATATTCACTTATCATCAATTGAAGCTTGACAGGTATTCACAATTCACGATGAATGGGTTTGTTCGTTTCAAAGGGCAACAGCAATTTTATGAGTTGGGAACATTTGGTTCGATCAATATCAGCATCAACCGTCAATTCTTTAACCAGAAGCTGATCGTTACGCTAAGTGCAAATGATATGTTCTATACTCAGAAAATTGATTTCTCCATCAAACAAGGATCAGTTGACGCAGTGGGTTCAAGAGTGGCCGACAGCCGGAGGTTCGGCATCAATCTTCGTTACAATTTTGGTATCCGGAAAAAAGAAGAAAATAATATGTTCAACATGGATGCACCCTCGACTAATTAGAGTGGTCGTTTATTGTTGAATAGGCAATTAGCAATATGCAATTGGCAATCACAGCGTTCGCTATTGCCTATTGCTCATTGCCTATTGCAGATTGATTTTCAAATCTCTTTAACCTCAAAAATTCCACCGGCAGCTTTGTTGCTCCATCTATAGTTAGATCTGCCAATATCTCTCCTATCACTGAGGCAAATTTAAAACCATGGCCGCTGCAGGCGCTGGCAAAGCAAACATCGCTATCATAGCCGGGTAAATGATCTATGATAAAATCTTCATCGGGGGTATTTGTATAAAGACAAACTTTGGATGCGACCACTTCACTATTTGCAGCAGGAAGATGTTCCTTCACGCCATTGATCACATCTTTTATTTCATCACTGGATACTTCCCTGTTCACCGAATCGGGATCTGTTTTGCTGGCAGGATAGTGAATGGCGAACTTCAATCCTGGCGGTTCTCCAACTATTTTGGCATCGAGATAAGGGAATCCGTAATACACACCATTCAGCTTTTCAGTGGCGATCATCCAGCAGGGGAAATTATTGAGAGAATATGCTTGCGGGTCTTTGGGTTTCACCCATATCAGAATTTGACGGGTTACATTCAATTGAACCGGGAGATCAGTCAATAATTGGGTCATCCATGCACCGGCGGTCACAACAAGTTTTTTAGTTGTATAAACATTTTTATCTGTTACAACTTTTATTGATCCATTCTCTTTCTTCCATTCAAGTGTTTTTTCGTTTGAATGGATAACAGCTCCAAGTTTGACGGCCTCTTTTGTGTACAGATCGATTGCTTTCCCGGGTAATAAGAATCCCGCATCCGGTTCGAATATTGTTGAGCTATTGCTTTCAATTACTATTTGGGGAAATCGCTTTCCCATTTCTTGCTGCGAAATATTTTCAATATCCACGTTGTAAAGTGAAGCCGCTTTCTTTACGCCTTTAATAATGGTATGATCCGCCGGCCCGGTATATACAAGTCCTGTCTTGAAATACAATTGCTGGCCTGCTTTCTCCTCGATATGTTTCCAGTTGTGATAAGCTCTTTCCAGTAATGGTACATAGTCGGGATGTTCAAAATAAGCCTTGCGGATAATACGGCTCTGCCCGCCATGTGAACTTTTATCATTAGGAATGCTGAATTGCTCAAGT
>DASVNY010000361.1:0-4645 GCA_036383615.1 Chitinophagaceae bacterium | reverse complement strand
GTTAATCGAGAAAATAAAAATGGGATTGAAATGGGGGATTGCTGCTTTGTTTTGTTTCATTGTTCTCCGGTCTCATTCCTTTATACAAACCCAGCAACAGCAAAAGATCATTATCTACAATATCCCGCAAAAACAAGCAATCGATTTTATAAATGGGCAGCACTATGTCTTTAAAGGAGATAGCTCACTGCTCACCGATGATTTTGCCCAGAATTTTCATTTAAAGCCGTCGAGAGTTAAATACCGGTTGGCGGTTGCAGATTCATTAAACGGTTTTCTTCAACAGGGTAATTATGTCAACCACAATAATAAAAGAATTCTTATTGCAGATGGCAGATCGGCTTTTTCTTCAACAGAGCTGAAGCAATCGATCGACCTGTTGATCATTTCTAAAAATCCCCGTCTTTATATAAACAGGTTGATAAATTCATTTGATATTAAACAAGTAGTTTTTGACAGCTCAACGCCAGCATGGAAAGTGAAGCTCTGGAAAAAAGACTGCGACTCTTTAGGCATACCTTATCATGATGTAGCTGCTAAAGGAGCTTTTGTGATGACCCTGCGGTAGCTTACCTTTGCGGCCTGCCAACCATGCGTGCCACGGTTAACCGTGGCACGCCTATTCAATACTCTAATATGAACAAAAAGATTCAATCTGCCCTTATTTCTGTTTTTTACAAAGACGGCCTGGAGAATATTGTAAAATTATTGTCCGAACAAGGCGTCACGATCTACTCAACCGGTGGCACACAAACATTTATCGAAGGTTTGGGTGTGAAAGTAACTCCTGTGGAAGACCTTACTAGCTATCCTTCAATTTTGGGTGGACGTGTTAAGACTTTACACCCTTCAGTGTTCGGAGGAATATTGGGAAAACGGGACGACCAAACGCATGTGCAGGAAATGAAGCAGTATAATATTCCTGAGATCGACCTGGTGATCGTTGATCTTTACCCTTTTGAAGAAACAGTGGCTTCCACTACGGATGAAAAAGCAATTATTGAAAAGATCGATATCGGTGGACCATCCATGATCAGGGGAGCGGCAAAGAATTTTAAAGATGTAGTCGTGATCGCTGCTAAAAAAGATTATGCTGAACTGGAAAATTTGTTGAAAGAACAAAATGGAGCAACAACATTAGAACAGCGAAAGGCTTTTGCAGCCAAAGCTTTTGAAGTAGTGGCTCATTATGATGTGGCTATTGCAAAATATTTCAACCCTTCCGAATCCTTATACTTTCTTGAATCCATTCCGAACCCAAAATCGATGCGCGATGGCGAGAACCCTCACCAGGCAGGTGTCTTCTACGGTGATCTGAATGAATTGTTTGAACAATTGAATGGAAAAGAATTGTCTTATAACAATCTTGTGGATGTTGACGCTGCCATGCAGCTGATAAAGGAATTCAACAACACAACGTTTGCTATTATCAAACACACCAATGTGTGTGGTGTTGCACAACGCAGCACTGTAAAAGAAAGCTGGGATGCGGCATTGGCAGGCGATCCTGAATCAGCATTTGGTGGTGTATTGGTTTGCAATGGGCAAATTGATAAAGCAACAGCCGATGCTATCAATGAAATATTTTTTGAAGTGTTGATCGCTCCTTCATTCTCAGATGGCGCATTGGCAATTTTAAAATCAAAAAAGAACAGGATCCTTTTAAGATACAAGGAACAAGGTTCAAAGGAGAGAGCTGAAATGTATCGCTCATTATTAAATGGTGTGCTGATACAAGGCGTTGATAAAGGGAATTATGCTGAATGGAAAGAAGCAGGTGGAAAAGAAACTACTGCCGATGAAAAAGCTGATCTTGCTTTTGCAAATCTTGTTTGTAAGCATCTAAAATCAAATGCTATTGCACTGGTAAAAAATAAACAATTGGTTGGAAAGGGTTGCGGCCAAACCAGCCGGATCGATTCTTTGCGCCAGGCCGTTGAAAAAGCAAAGCAATTCAATTTTGATCTGCAGGGCGCAGTAATGGCCAGCGATGCCTTTTTCCCTTTTAATGATTGTGTGAAAATGGGACATGAAGCCGGCATCACTGCGTTTATTCAACCAGGTGGTTCTATTAGAGATAATGATTCGATAGAGTACTGTAAAACAAACAACCTCGCCATGGTCATCACCGGCATGAGGCATTTTAAACATTAATGGGTCTTTTTGATTTTCATAAAACCATTGTTCAATCTTCCGCTGATTCATTAAAGAAATTATCGGTCATCAACCCGCTGACCATTCACAAAAAGGGCACAAAAGCAAAAGCCATCTTTGCCCTTTGCTGCGTTTGCTTTTTGTGGGGCACCACCTGGATCGCTAGCAAAGAAGGAGTAAAATATATCCCCGATGCTTTACAGCTTACCGCTATTCGTCAATTCATCGGCGGTATCCTGTATGTAGGCTTCTTTCTCTACAAACGCTACCCGTTGCCAAAAGGAAAAGAGTGGACCCCCATCTTCGTATTGAGCTTTTTAAATTTTGTTATGAGCAATGGACTAAGCACGCTTGCTCTCCAGTATAAAATATCGGCGGGACTTGGTTCTATCATCGGCGCTATATTTCCTTTATGGCTGGTGATAATTGGTTTGTTTATTTCAAAGAGTAAAATACCTATCCGGGCCATTATAGGGTTATTGCTCGGTTTTGGCGGTGTTTGTATTATTTTTTATGATCACCTTAATGAGTTTCTTGATCCACAATTTCGATGGGGTATCTTCTTTTCTATCCTTGCCACCTGGACATGGGCCATTGCGACTTTATATACCAAAAAACAAGCATTAAGTTTTAATCCTTATTTCAGTTTGGGTTTGCAAATGCTTATTAGCGCCGTCGCATTATATTCTTTTTCTTCAATAACGGGGAGAGCGGTTAGTATCACAGCGATTCCCTGGCAATCATGGGCAGCTATCGGCTATCTTGTTCTTTTTGGTTCGCTGATAGCATTTATCTGTTACTTATATGCGTTGCAGAATCTTCCAACCGAGCAGGCATCTATTTATGCCTATATCAATCCGATGGTTGCGGTTATAGTTGGCTCCTTGTTGTTCAATGAAAATCTGACGATGTATTTAGCAATTGGCGGGCTTGTTACGCTGATGGGGGTTTATTTGGTTAATAAGGCGTTTAAAGTTGGTTCTTCGCTAGAATAACTGAAGGAAGAATTTAGCTTATTAAACGGGTCTGACCGGGACGGTCGGACCCTGGGAAACTTCCTCGATGAACTGCTCATACACTTCTTTCCAACCTTCAAACATTTTTGCAGTTCCTAAAAATGTATTGTGCCACAATGTTACCAATGTCCCGTTTACTGCTTTCACCTCATTATGATAATATCGCAGTTCTTCTAAAGCCTGTTGAGGAGTATGTTTCTGTTCATAAAATGAATTGGCATCCATAAAACAGAAGGGATATAAAAGCAGGTCCGTTGCTTCTTCTTTTTCAAGATCATACCAATAAAATGGGGAGGCTACAGAGGCCCTGAATCCATTGATGGTCCCATATCCCATTGAATGATCTTCTTTGATACCTGTCTCTATCAAATGCCTGAATGTTTTGGGCAGATCAAATCGTAAAAAATGCTGACGCGAAGATGTTATTTTTTCTCCGATCGCTTCTTCAAGTAACTCTTTCTCTTTTCTTACCAGCGAGGGATCATCACCACTTTGCCATGACGGATGAATGCCAACCTGATATTTCTCTCTATGCTCTTTCACTAACGACTGCATGGCAACTTCAGCAGGCAAGATATTCTTATCATACTTTCCCGTTTGTTGTGCCATCAAAAAAAAATAGCGTGGTTGTAACTGAAATCGCTGATGCAGATCGTCCATCCATTCAAAAGCATCGTAAGGATCTTTTAAACTTCCATTCAGCACTTTCATTCGTTCTGCAATCGCCGGCCATTGCCCTTTTAAAAATGTTTTGGCTATGCCTCCGAATGTTCTCCAACTTGTTTTGTGTTTATAAGAATATGCTTCGTCGATATCGTAAGTAGGGAGGAAAGTGAATGGTGAATGGTGAGTGGTGAGTGAGGGGAATACTTTCATTAAGACCCTGCTGAATTCATGGAGCCAGGAATTAATTAGTGGCTTGTTAAGAAACTGCTCTTTAAAAGCTAATGAATTTTCGTACCCATAACGGCCATACATATCCTTTTGATGTGGCAGGTATTCTTCGTACCTGCTTAAGAGGTAAAACGTAGCAGCAAAAACATCGAATGGAAGATCCCCTTCCGTTTTAAAAAAAACTTTTTGTTCATTTGATACAAAACAATCGATCTTTTGTGGCCGGATCCCTTTTTCAAATAATAAAGCATGTGGCTTTATCCAACATTCATTTGCCGAGATCCTATTATCGCTGTAGTTGATCTTTGGGCCATCATATGAATTGTACTCACCAGGATCACTGCTGAATTGAAAACCGATACCTATTTCTTTCCCGATAAAACCGGCAACATAGCGAAGACGTGAACTTATGTTATGGCTAAAAAGGAGCACAGTTGAAGTTACTTATCCTTTCTATATTTTTCTTTCCAGGCCTGGTTGAAAGAATGTTTGGGAAATTCCATATCGCCACGGTGTTCTTTCCATCCTTTCACCAAACTATTCACTACCCAATTCTTGATGCCTGCATTGGCCATATTCAT
>DASVNY010000360.1:0-1824 GCA_036383615.1 Chitinophagaceae bacterium | reverse complement strand
TGTGCCGCCCATTCCAATAATTCTATTCTTAGGCAAACCCGTTGATGTCAATGCCAGGTAGGTCATTGTATCCATTGGATTACTAATAACAATGATGATGGCATTAGGAGAATGTTTCAAAATATTTTCACACACGCCTTTTACAATACCTGCATTTACACCGATCAGTTCTTCACGTGTCATTCCCGGTTTACGTGGCAAACCCGAAGTGATAACCACTACATCACTACCTGCGGTTTTTGAATAGTCGTTGGTGCTGCCACTGATCTTGGTATCAAAGCCAAGCAGGGTAGCGGTTTGCATCATATCCTGGGCCTTACCTTCAGCAATACCTTCTTTGATATCTAGTAAAACCAATTCTTCGCAAAGTTCTTTACGGGCAATATTATCAGCACAGGTAGCACCTACTGCACCGGCACCTACAACAGTTACTTTCATGAAATAAACATATTAGGAAGTAAGAAAATTATTAGCCCGGCAAAGATAGGAGGGAAAGATGAACAGAAGGTAATATTTAGCCTTTAGTAATGTATCCGTTTTTTCTGCTTTATTAGAAAAAGAATCCTATACGCAAGTGCAGCACTCTATCATCTTCTGAAATACCATAAGACGCATTGAGAAGGATACGGTTAAATGGAGAAATAAAGAAACCTCCGCCATACCCGTGATGCCATGTATTTGATTCTTCTCCCGGTTGCCAAACCCTGCCCTGGTCCAAAAATGCAAGCAACCCTATTTTTCCATTGAATAAGCGATTTCTTGTATTTAGGATAAAGCGCAGTTCATTGTTGTTATAAAAACTTGACTTTCCATAATAACGCTGACGACGGAACCCTCTCAGGTTTTCTTTCCCGCTTAATGTAGCTAATTGAAAAAACTCCGGATTACCGGTAATCGTTTCACCACCCACTCTCATAGCTAAAGAAAAATTCCGGAGAAAAGGAAGATAAAAGGAAAGCGACGAACTATAATCTGCTATGTTTTTATTTCCCTGCTTTATATTTTGTATGTAGGCCGCAGCAAGGTTGAATTCGATCCCTTTGGTTGGTACGATAGGATGATCAGCTTTTTTGAATTGATACCCAACACCTGCTCTTGCATAATAATTCTGCTCAAATACTGATGGATCTATCTCAGACAGATCATCCATAATAAAGCGATCTTCATCAGGCCTGATCTTAACAGTTTGAAACAAACCTGAAACACTGACACGGTGAACAGAATCAAAAAGACGATGTAGATCAAAACCGCCTGAGAACTTTGTACTGCGATACCTGTAATATCTCCTGTTAATATCCGTGTTCATTGCCGTTTCATTGCCTATGCCATAGTAATTTGCAACAAAAGGGAAATCAGCTCTCGCGATAGCTTCCAAATTCCATTTACCAATTAACTGGTTGGCGATATACCTGTATTCAAAAGCAAATGATCCACGGTTAGGGCCATAATATCCTACCCAGCGATGCTCTGAAGCGAATGGCGTTTTTCGCCAGCCATGTTTTGTGATATGATAGCCAAATCCAAGTGTGAGCCCGGGTTTAAATACAAATCCTTTATCATCGTATTCAAAATGCTTGTATTGATAATTATTGAGGAATGTATCTCTTGAAAGGTGTAAGCGACTATTTGATGAAAGATCAAAGCCCGTTTTTTCATTATCATATACTTTTATCCTTTCCCTGCCTTTTTGTGAATGATCTTTGATCGAATCCTTTCCTTTCCCCGGTATTATTCGCAGGCTGATATCATTATTTGATTTACCGTTAACAACAAACTGGTCGTCGCTATCCATTCCATATATTCTTATCTCTTCCGTTTCTGTTG